>CALVSQ010000006.1 GCA_944359085.1 uncultured Bacilli bacterium
ACTCTTAAAAATATATCAACTATTCCTATATAATAAACTATATTACTAAATCTTTTAAAAATTAAAACTGCTAAAGCACCAACAACTAAAACGATTATTACTACGTTCATACCTAACTCCTCAATTCTATATTAACAACATATCCATAATAATTAGATAAATCAACAACTATTTTTGATTCATATTTAATTATTTTAATATATTCATCATTAATTATTTCATTATTATAAATTATTTTTTCAAAATCACTTATTTTTATTACATACGTATCACTTTTATCAATATAATTAGTTGATTCTAATGTTCCTACTTCCAATAATTTAGAAACATTATTAGGACTAAATATATTTAAATCATATTTACTTATAATTTCTGGAACACTATCTACTTCATAATAAATTCCATCATAAAATACTTTGTTAGTATTTGAATCATATGTAAAATTATTTTCACCAATTATTTCTAATTTATAATTAGTAACATCTTCTAATTTAATTTCTTCATTATCTTTATTTGTTTCTTCATTATTTTGATAATTGTGACTTCCACTAGAAATTAAAGTAAATACAAATATAAAAAATATAACATAAATAATTAAAATAGCTAATGATCTTGTTCTTTTATTAGACCATAACTTTTTTATAAATTCAATAGTTTCTTTCATTGTAATATTTTACCTACTATATTTTTATCTCTTAATCCATTAATAAAACTAATAGCATCCATTTTATTTTTACCTTCAGGTTGAACTATTTTAAATACTACTTCACCATTACTTACTTTAACACCAATACCTTCTTTATAAATAGCCGTAATTTGACCATTAAAACCAATAGGATAATTATCAGTTATAAAAGAATCCCAAATCTTAAGTATTTTACCTTCAAATATACAATAAGCTCCAGGCCAAGAATTTAATCCTCTTATTTGATTATGAATTTGTCGTGCTGTTTTATTAAAGTTTAATTTTTCATCTTCTTTTTTTAATGTAAAAGCATAAGTTGCTTGTGATGAATCCTGTTTAGTTCTACTATTGGTTCCATTTATAATACTTGGTAATGTTTTAAGTAATAAATCTCTACCCAAAATACTTAACTTATCATGTAATGAACTTGCTGTATCAGTATCTAATATTTCTATTTCTTCTTGAGTAATAATATCTCCTTCATCCATTTTAGTATTCATATACATAATAGTAATCCCTGTTTTAGAATGACCTTCAATTATTGCCTTATGAATAGGAGCCCCTCCTCTTAATTTAGGAAGTAATGATGCATGAACATTGATACATCCTAATCTAGGACACTCTAATAATTCTCTTGGTATAATTTGGCCATAAGCACAAGTAATTATTATATCTGGTTTTAAATTAATTATTTCTTGATAATCTTCCCTTATTTTTTCAGGTTGTAAAACTAATATTGCCTTATCATTAGCTAATTTCTTAATTGGTGAAATATTAATTTGACCATGATTACCTTTTCTATCTGGTTGAGTTACTACTGCCCTTACTTTATAATTATCTAATAATCCTTGTAAAACTGGTACAGCAAACTCTGGTGTACCCATAAATACAACTTGTAATTCTTTTTCTATTTTTATATTGCTATAATCCATTTTTATCACCTATTAATAATTTTACCATAAATTTGTGTATGTGTAAATTAAGTACAATAAAGATTTATAAAAAGAAAAAGCGATTTTTCGATTTTACTCTACTAAACCGCTTTTATTTTAATTGTATAATATTTAATATTTTTAGGTTTTATATCTAGTAAATAAAAATTGCTTTATGAAAATTGATCATATGACTTTAATTCGGTTACAAATTACTTTAAAATATAATACTCATTGTAATATGTATGGAGATTGAGCAGTTCCTTCTCCTTCAGAGAAAATTAATCCTAATTTTAAATATATAGCCGGGCGAACGCCACTTCTAGTCACATTTGTTTGCCCAGCACCATTAGCACCACCACCATTATTAACATTCAATACAATATCGCTTGTAGTTCTATTCATTAACCAATAATAATCTGCTATATTTAAATTTTCTATAACATTCTTGTCTACAAATTTTTTTTCACTTCCCATATCTATATCATTGCAACTAAACATCTCTCCTACTGTTGGCAATCCAATGCTTGCTTCTAATGACTCATCTTGAACATCTTCATAATTTTTACCTATTTCTGATCCATATGGATAATCCCCTATATAGAATGTCTTATTACCTGCATATCGATATTTATTGCTTATTCCTTCTAAAAAATTATTTAGAACTATATATATAGTGTAATTTGTATTTATTACAGCAGAGTCTCCAAATGGGCTTGTATTAGAAAGTAGACCATTCAATACTACTTTGATACTATCATTATCTTTACTTACTACTCTAAATGTACACATATTATCACTTCCACAAGCACTATCACTTCCACTATATGGCACATTAATATATTCTCCTACTTGGACTTCATTTGTATTGCTTGCTTTATTTACAGTATGATAACTATTAGTAAGAGTTCCTTTTCCTCCGCTTATGGTCAAATCAGAAATTTTTATAACTACGCGAACGCCTAATTGACCAGAAATATTAGTTCTCTCGAGAAGACCATCACCGTAGACATAACGAACGTCATATGAATCATATCTATTTCCTAACAAAAAAATATCTTTGATATCTAAAAATGAATCTTCTCTTCCTGCTCTTTCATATTGCGTTTGATCTAACAATCCTACTTTTTGTGTTGTTGTTATTTCATCTACATCGGTATATATTCCTACATTAAATGTACTTTTTAATATATTACTTTGGATACTACTATCTAAACTATTCCAAAAATAATCATTAAGCCATTTGTTTATATAACTTGATTCATATTCTTCTTGAGTATCCCATACTGCACTTGCTGGGTGGATTGCTGTTAATGGTTGTTGAGTAATCAAAGTTAATGTTTTTTCTGCAGTATCAAATTCTAATACTCGCCATTGATGGCCTCCATACCATAAGAAATTATTTGCTACTTCTTCATTTGTACCTGCATAATAATATATATTTTCATTTGTACTATCTTTTACTAAACCTGTTGTATTACCTTCTTTATATTGTCCTAATAATGTTGATATTAAATTACCTGATTGTGCTGCTTCATCATCACATTTTTTATCATCCATTGCAAATGTGCCACTTGGACATAATGTAAATTTATGATTATTACTTGTTATAACTAATTCGGTTAATTTAGATCCATTATATGTTATTTTATCTATTGTCGCATTGCCTAAATTTACCATCTCTTTTACATTATTTACATCCATACTTATTGTACATATTCTTTTATAACTGTTGTCTAGCTGATATTTCATATCTTCTGTTGCACAATAATTATTTATTCCACTCAATATCATATTTGATTCCGATCTACCAGCAGATATTCTTGCATCATCAATCACATCTAATATAATAGGTGTTGCTATAAGTGCTACTATAGCTAAAATAATAATAACTGCCAGTAACTCAATAAGTGTAAAACCTAATTTTTTATTTTTCATAATTTACTCCCTTCCTAAAATGATAGTTTTACTATCTTGAGTAATTATACATTATTTTTTTATTATTTTCAAGACATAAATTACGTGCGCACGGAAAATTTTATTTTAAACTTTACAAAAAAAGAATTAAAAATAATCCTCTTCTTTTTTCTTTTCTTCTAATATAACAGCTTCTCTTTTTGGTAATTCTGTTTTAATAACTTTTCTTGTTTGTTCATCAACATCATATATTTGTTTTGGATAAAACTTTAATATTTTTGATAACAAATTATTAGGAAAAATATTAACAGCTCTATTATATTTTTTTACTACTTCATTATAATATTTTTTTGCTACTACGATCTCTTCTTCCACTAAATTAAATTGTTTAATAACATTTAAAAATACTGGATTTTGTTTTAAAATAATATTTGAATCTGCTATTTCCCATAATCTATCAATTAACTTATTTAATTCAATATTTGTAATTATTTTTTCTTTTGATGTTTGTTTAGAATAATCATCTTTAGTTAAAAATAATATTCTATCAATGGTATCTTTTTCTAAATTGTATTGTTTAAATATATTAACTAAAGTTGGAAGTAAATTAATTCTTTTTTGAAAATAAGTATCTAATTCAACAAAATGTCTATCTGATTTATTACTTAAATGATTAAATAAATTATACATTCCATAAACATAACAAACTAAAATAATAATTATTATTACTATCCACATTTAAACCACCTATAAATTATTATACCATATTTTTTTAAATTTTATTTGGGTTAAAATCAATTCCCACATTTACTTTACTATTTAAATATTTATCATTTATAAATTTTAAATAATTATATATTTTTTTAGTATCTTTATATTTAATAATAATTTGATAATAATAAACATTATTTATTTTAGGTATTACTGAAGGACTGGGGCCTAAAATAATTTCATCTTTTAAATTATATTTTAAATAACTTATTATTTTATTTGCTTCTTCTTCACATTTAATATTATCAGTTCCCTGTATTTTAACTACACATAAGTTATAAAATGGTGGATATTTTAATATTTTTCTTATTCGCATTTCTTCATTATAAAAACTCAAATAATCATGCTTTTTAGCATAAACTAAACTATAGTGATCGATATTAAAAGCTTGAATAATAACTTCACCTAATAAATCACTACGGCCTGCTCTACCTGCTACTTGATTTAATAATTGAAATGTTCTTTCACCACTTCTAAAATCAGGAATGTTTAAAGATGCATCACCATTTAATACTCCTACTAATGTTACTTTAGGAAAATTTAATCCTTTAGCAATCATTTGTGTACCAATTAAAATATTATATTTTTCATTTTCAAAATCATTTATTATCTTTTGATGAGCTTGTTTTGTTCTAGTAGTATCAACATCCATTCTAACTACTTTAGCATTATTAAATTTGTTAATAACTTCTTGTTCTAATTTTTCAGTGCCCATACCTCTTTCTTTAATATCAGTACTATTACATTTTGGACACTTATATAATTTATTTGTTTCATAATTACAATAATGACATACCATTTTTTTAGAATTTAAATGATAAGTTAATGGAATATCACATTTAGGACATTTATGAGTGAATCCACAATTATTACATGTTGTAATAGTAGTATATCCTCTTCTATTTAATAAAATAATAACCTGTTCATTATTATTTAATTTTTCATTAATCTTATCTTTTAAAAGTTTAGAAAATATATTATTTTTATTTTTTATTTCTTCTTTCATATCAACTAAAGTTACTTGGGGTAAGTTTTTATTAACTCTATTTTTCATTTCTAATAATTCATATATATTAGCTTTTGCTCTCGTATAACTTTCAATTGATGGTGTAGCACTACCTAAGATAATTGGAATATTATATTTTTTAGCTCTATATAAACCCACATCAATCGCATTATATCTTGGATTATTTTCTTGTTTGTAAGTATTAGAATGCTCCTCATCTATTATAATAATACCTAAATTAGTTAAAGATGCGAATACTGCACTTCTAGCACCTATTACAATATTAACTTCTTTTTTTTCAATCTTTCGCCATTCATCATACTTTTCCCCATTACTTAAATGACTATGTAATATAGCAATATCATTACCAAATCTTTTTTTAAATGTTTCAACTAATTGTGGCGTTAAACTTATTTCTGGAACTAAAACTAAAGCTTGTTTATTTAAATCAATTACTTTTTTTATCAAATTCATATAAACTTCAGTTTTACCACTTCCAGTTATTCCATGTAATAAATAAGGTTGAAATTTATTTAAATCTATTTTATTTATAACACTAGTTTGTTCTAAAGTTAATTGTTTTCCTTCTTCATATTCATATACTTCTTCATTTAGCCTATAAACTTCTTTTTCATATTTTTCTATAATATTATTTTTTATTAATTTATCTACTGCATATTTAGATATTTGACTTGCTTCTTTTAAAGAAATATCCTTATTATTTAACATATTAATTAATATTTCTTCATTTTGATTTTTTGGTTCATAATCTTTTATCTTTCTTAAAAAATAAACATATTTTTTATTTACTTTTGTATTTGTTTTAGCTTTTAAAGCTGTAGGTAACATTGTTTGATAAGCACTAGTTAAAGTACATAATGTTTTCTTGCTAATGTATTTCCCTAAATCTAACAATTCTTCATTTAAAATTGGATTTTCATCAATTAAATTTATTATTTCTTTTAATTTATAATCACACTCAATATTATCTTTTATTTCTACGATAAAACCTTTCAGTTTTCTATTACCAAAAGGTACTAAGCATCTAATTCCTACTTTAGCCTTCATATTGTTAGGTATCAAATAAGAAAATGTTTTATCTAATTTTTGAATTTCAACTAATACATTAGCTATCATTATATCACCCATCTCATTTTAACACTCACATTATTTTTTTGTCAATTAAATTATTTACATTCATTTTTTTTAATTATTTACATATTCTATTATAGAAGTGTGAGGTGAGTATTATTAATAACGAGATATATGAAAATGCTATGTGCAAAATCGAACAAGATAAACATTGCAAACCAAGATGTGTAACTTGTATTGGTGCTACCGGACCTACTGGGCCAACTGGACCTCAAGGACCTACCACAGTTGCTATTGGTAGAACTACAACAGGGCAACCTGGTACTCAAGCAACCGTAGTTAATGAAGGAACTAATACAAATGCTATTTTAGACTTTACAATTCCTGCAGGTGCTACTGGGGCAACAGGAGCCACTGGACCTACTGGTCCTCAAGGAATTCAAGGTATCCAAGGTAATCCTGGAGCCACTGGTCCTCAAGGAGCTACTGGACCTACTGGACCTCAAGGAGTACAAGGAATTCAAGGAAATCCTGGTATTCAAGGACCTGCTGGGCCAACCGGACCTACTGGACCTGCTGGGACTGGTACAAGTGGCGCTACTGGGCCTACTGGACCAACTGGACCTACTGGACCTGCTGGAGCTACCGGACCATCTGGTTCAGGTGCAACAGGAGCCACTGGGCCTACTGGGCCTACCGGACCTACTGGGCCAAGTGTAACTCCAACTTTAACAATTGGAACAGTAACTACTGGAGCTACTGCATCAGCTTCAATAACAGGAACTTCTCCTAATTTCTTCATTAATCTTACAATTCCTTCTGGGCCTACTGGTGCTACCGGACCTACTGGACCTCAAGGAGCTACTGGACCTACTGGACCTGCTGGTACTGGTGCTACTGGTCCAACTGGACCTACTGGTGCTACTGGACTTACTGGAGCTACTGGACCTACCGGACCTGAAGGCGCTACCGGACCTACTGGACCTGCTGGTACTGGTGCTACTGGTCCAACTGGACCTGAAGGAGCTACCGGACCTACTGGACCTGAAGGCGCTACCGGACCTACCGGACCTGAAGGAGCTACTGGACCTACCGGACCTGAAGGCGCTACCGGACCTACTGGACCTGCTGGTACTGGTGCTACTGGTCCAACTGGACCTGAAGGAGCTACCGGACCTACTGGACCTGAAGGCGCTACCGGACCTACCGGACCTGAAGGAGCTACTGGACCTACCGGACCTGAAGGCGCTACCGGACCTACCGGACCTGAAGGAGCTACTGGACCTACCGGACCTGAAGGACCAACTGGGCCTACTGGACCATAATAAAAAAGCCAAATATATGGCTTTTTTTGTTATATTTTTTTACAATTAATTTCATAATAAAAATGGTGATATTATGAAACCTATTATTGGTATTGTTGGAATAGATGATTATTCAATAAAACAAAAAAGTACTATTTGTATCTTTGAAAATTATAGAAAAGCTATTATTAAATATGGTGGGATTCCTATTGTTATATTACCTCCTTTATTAATTGATTACTATAAAACTAGACCAAAAGATACTAACAAATTAAATAATGAAGATAAAGAATTATTGACAAAACAAATTAATTTATGTGATGGCATCATAATTCCAGGCGGTTCAAAAAGATTTGAACATCATGTTTTTATATGTGATTATTGTAATAAAAAAAATATACCATTATTAGGTATTTGTATGGGTATGCAGACTATGTGTAATTATAACAACAATAATCAAAATATAGTTATTGAAAATAAATTTCATAATAGTAAAAATAATTACAAACATTTAGTAAATATTAAAAAAAATTCTAAACTATTCAATATATTAAAAGAAGATAAAATATTAGTAAATAGTTTTCATGATTATAAAGTATGTAATAGTGGTGATTATGATGTTGTTGGAACTTGTGATGATGTGATTGAAGCTGTTGAAAAAGATGGTTTATTTAATATTGGTTTACAATGGCATCCTGAAAAAAACTATGATAAAGATTTAAATAGTAAAAAAATATTCACTAGTTTTATTGAATCTTGTAAAATTAAATAACTTTTCATAACCTTTATTTTATGTTAAAATAAAAGATGAAAGAAGTTGATATGATGAAACCAATTATTGGAATAATAGGAAATGAAGATTATTCATATTTAGAAAAAAATTGTATTAGTGTATTTGAAAATTATAGAAAAGCTATTATTGAATATGGTGGGATTCCAATTTTAATACTACCACCACAATTAATTAATTATCATGAAACACAACCAAAAGACAATATTAATTTGACTGAAGAACAAAAAGATGATTTAATTAGACAAATTGAATTATGTAATGGTATTTTAATTCCAGGAGGTCATAAAATATTTGAATATCATAAATTTATATGCGACTATTGTAATAAAAATAATATGCCATTGTTAGGTATTTGTATGGGTATGCAGACTATGTGTAATTATAATAATAACAATATTAATATAAAAGTTGAAGATGGTTCTCATAAAAGTGATGATGATTATGTTCATTATGTTAAAATTAAAAAGGATTCTAAATTATATGATATTTTAAGTAAAGATAAAATATTAGTTAATAGTTTTCACAATTATCAAGTTCCTAATGGTGGAGATTATAAAACAGTTAGCACTTGTGATAATATTATTGAAGCTGTTGAAAAAAAAGAAGACCTTTTCAATATTGGTCTACAGTGGCATCCTGAAAAAAATTATGATAAAGATTTAAATAGTAAAAAAATATTTAAAGCATTCATTGAAGCATCTAAATTATACTATCACGAGTAAATACTGAAACATTATCTAAAGTGTATATATTTAATACACTTTTTTTATTTGTTTTAATAAAACATAAACCTTTTATTACAATATCATTTTTATTAACTTCAATAGTATGTTTTTTTAAATTAGTAGATATATTTTTATAATATCTTTTTATTTCTAAATTATTTGATATATAAAAAGTTAAATCAATATCACTAGCTTCGATTTGCAAATAAGGATCTACAATTATAGTTTGTGGACCTTTTATTTGATATGTTATTGGTTTAATTTCTTTTTTAGGTATTATTTTTTTTAATTCATTACCACTTACATAATTTACTATATCACCATCATCTAATAATCCTGGAGTATCAATTAAAGTAATATCATTTAATTTTATTTCAATTGTATTTAAAGTTGTACTAGGAAGCGGACTAGTAGTTATTTCAGTTTTTAAATCAAAATAATTATAAATCAACTTATTAATCATAGTAGATTTACCAGCATTTGTATATCCTACTACATAAACATTATTTGTTTTTTTATATTTATTTATTTTTTCTAACAATTCATCAAAATTATAATTTTTATTACTACTAATAATTATTTTATCAATAAAATCTATTTTATAGTCATAATTATATAATTTATCTAAAGAAACACTTTTAGGTAATAGATCTCTTTTGGTTAATACTAATAAAATATCATTTTTCAAATATTTTCTTATAATTGATAAATCACCGATATTAAATAAATCAACAACCAATAAAACTAAATCATTTGTTTTATTAATATTTTCTAAAATAGGAATAAAATCATTATTAGTTTTAGATACAACTTTATAATCATTATAATGTTTTATTCTAAAACATCTTTCACATAAATCGTTATTATCAATTAAAGTTCCACAACCTTTACATTTATTCATAATACTTTCCTTTTGTAAACAAATCATTATCTCTTAATTTTTTTAATATTTTTCTTTCAAAATAACGATTAATTCTAGTCATCAATCTTTCTTTAGTACCTATGGGATTTACTAAAATTGTTGTAACTCCTATATTATTACCACCTTTTATATCAGTTAATAATTGATCTCCTATACAAGCAACTGTTGCAACGTTTAATTTATATTCTTCTAATATTTTATTATATTTAAATTTAAATGGTTTTAATGCTCTAGCACAACAATCAACATCTAATTCATCTTTGAATGGTTTTACTCTTGTTTTAGGACTATTAGAAAAAATAATAACTTTAAATCCTTTAGTTTTTAAATCATCAAATAATTCTTTAACTTTTTTATTAGGTTTCTTCATAGTAATTGGAACTATTGTATTATCTAAATCAATTAATAAACATCTAATTCCTCTATTATATAAAGCATCATAATTTATTGTATAAATACTTTTTTGATAAATATCTGGTATATATTTTTCCATATCTAACAACTCCTAGATACAATTATATCAAATATTTAATTATATTTAAATAAATTTATTGTAAAAATTTGTTATTTTATAGCATAATTTTTTATAGGTGATTAATTTGAATATAGTTGATAAAAATTTTAATGATTTAGTTGTAAAAATCAAAAACATGACTTTAGAAGAAATATTTATAAATATTAAAAATAGTTTTAATAAAGTTCATCCTGATACTCAAAAGTCAATTCAAAAATTTTTAAATGATTTTAAATATTGGGGAACATTAGATATAGAAAAAAATGATTATAATGAAATATATGAAAAAGCCAAATCATTTTATGAACATATTGATGATTATATTTGGTTATACAATAATTTAAAAGATTATACTTCTAAAAAATTATTATATGCAATACTAAATAATTGGTATCAATATGATTTTTTAACTTTAAAAGAATGTATGAATAATACTTTTAAACATTATTTTGATTTAGATATAATACCTAATTGTAATAATCAAGTATTTGTTGATATTGGTTCATTTATCGGAGATACAACTCTAGATTATATAGAAACTTATAATAATTATAAAAGAATATATTGTTATGAAATAACTAATTATACAATGGCTACATTAAAAAATAATTTAAGTAAATATGAAAATATTATATACAAAAATAAAGCTGTTTCAAATGAAAATTCTACTATGTATTTAAAAAATAGTTTAGTGAATTCTTCTGCTAATCAAATTGATAATAATGGTGATATTGAAGTAGAAACAGTTAGTTTAGATAATGATATTTTAGAAAAAATAGATATGATTAAAATGGATATTGAAGGTAGTGAATATAATGCTTTAATAGGATCTAAAAATCATATTATAAATGATAATCCTATTTTATTAATTTCTGTATATCATAACAACGAAGATTTATGGAAACTACCTAAATTAATTTATGACTATAATAATAATTATAATTTTTATTTAAGATTTTATGGTAATAATATTTTTCCAACTGAAATGGTTTTATTTGCTATACCAAAATAAAAGAGATGAAATTCATCTCTATACAAACATCATTACTGTTGTTAAAATAACAATGTTAACAATAGCTATTGTTAATACTATCTTTAAAGCAAATTTAACCCAAGTTGCATATTCTACTTTAGCTAATGCTAAACCACCCATAATAGCACCACAAGTTGGAGTAATTAAATTAACTAATCCATTTGCTGCTACTAAAGTCATAATAGTTCCTTCTACGCTATATCCCAATTGATCTGCAATAGGACCAATAATAGGTGCAGATAAAGTTGCAAGTCCTGAACTAGATGGAACTAAAACTGATAATAAAATATGTACAACATAGTTAAATGGTGCAAATACAATAATTGGAACATTTTTTAACATTTCTGCTGCATTATAGATAATATAATTATCTAAATAAGTACTTTGCATTAATACTGAAGCACCACGAGCAATAGCAATTATTAAAACAACCCCTACCATATCAGCTGCTCCAGCAAC
Source organism: uncultured Bacilli bacterium (assembly GCA_944359085.1). Classification (GTDB taxonomy): domain Bacteria; phylum Bacillota_I; class Bacilli_A; order RF39; family UBA660; genus Faecisoma. Next base: position 12,154 of record CALVSQ010000006.1, read on the forward strand.
AAATGTATCAACAAATTTTTTCTCGCCAATTTTATTAACAATTCCAATAATGATAGCCATAATTAAGAACCATAAAGCTGATTCATAGAAATACCATTGTCCTAATGGCATACCTGTTAACCAACCTGTAAATTTAGTAAATATATCAATACCAAATGATTCCCATGGAATAAATCCTATTATCATAATTACAAATGTTAAAGCAAATAAACATAAAGTAACTTTTTGTTTTCCTGATAATTTAACTTTATCCAAGTCGGTGTCAGCATGAGCACCATACTCTTTTTCCATATTTTTTGTTTCTCTTAAAGATAAGAATGTTGAACCTTTATCTTTAATTACTTTTTTAGCATAAGCCATAACGAAAATAATTGAAATTAATAATGTTGTAAGCCATAGAGCTACACCAATACCAATTATTAAACCTTGATTTACTACAACGCCTTCTGGTAATGCAGATACTGCAGCTCCTACTGCAAATGGATTTACAGTTGATCCTAAAACACCAGATCCAGCTCCTAATAAAACAATAGCTGAAGCAACTAATGTATCCATTCCTGCCATAACCATAGTTGCTGAAAGTAATGCATAAAAACCAACAGTTTCTTCTAGCATACCATAAGTTGTACCACCAACTGAAAAGATAAACATCAAAATTGGTATTAAAACTAATTCTTTTCCTTTTAGTTTTTTAACTAAAACTTTAATTCCTGTTTCTAAAGCTTCAGTATGTGATATTATAGCCAAAAATCCGCCTAATATTAAAACGAATATACAAACATCAATTGCATTTTCAAATCCTAATATTGGAGATAATAATACATCTGGTAATGTTGCTCCTACAACACCACTTCCATCTACAATTTCTTCAACTCCATCTGCAGTTGTTACAAATTCTGCTCTAGGTAGAAAATGTGAAACAATTCCTAAAACAAATATTAATATGAAAATAATTGAAAAGGCTGTTAAAAACTCTTTTCTTTTTTTCTTTACCATACTACTCTCCCTTTCTTAAAATAATTGTGCCTGTTTTTCCTAACAAAGCTTCCTTTAATTTACTTAATGATGTAATAATTGCTTTTCCATTTTTTTTATTTGTTACATAATCTAAACATGCTTCAATTTTAGGAAGCATACTCCCTTTTTTGAATTCGTCGTTATTCATGTATTCTTTTGCTTGTTTTAAAGTTAATAAATCTAATTCTTGTTCATTTTCTTTTCCAAAATTAATACAAACTTTTTCAACAGCTGTTAAAATTAAAAATATATCAGCATTTAGATTAACTGCCAACTTAGCACTTGTTTTATCCTTATCAATAACAGCATCAACACCTTGATATCCATTTTTCCCATTTATAATAGGAATTCCCCCACCACCAGCTGCAATTACAATATTTTTTTTACTTATCAAATCTTTTATTACTTTATTTTCTATAATTTCTACAGGATTAGGACTAGCTACAACTCTTCTATAACCACGACCTGCATCTTCTTTGAAAATATATCCTTTTTCTTTAGTAATTTGATCTGCTTCTTCTTTTGTGTAAAAACTACCGATTGGTTTAGTTGGATTTTTAAATGCGGCATCATTATCATCTACTAATACTTGAGTTATAACAGTTATACAATTTTTACGTATCTTTCTTTTTAATAATTCATTTTGAATTGATTGTTGCAAATGATATCCAATATAACCTTGACTCATAGCACCACATTCAGCAAATGGCATATCTGGAGTATTAGATTTCTCGTGTGATACTTCCATTGCTAAATTAATCATACCAACTTGTGGTCCATTACCATGTGTTATAACTACATCATATCCATTTTCTATAATATCAACAATATTTTTTGCTGTTGTTTTAATTAATTCTAATTGTTCACTAGGGGTATTGCCTAAAGCATTACCACCTAGTGCAATCACTACTTTTTTTCTCATTTGTATAATGTCGCAAACATGATTGCTTTGATTGTATGTAGTCTATTTTCAGCTTCATCAAAAACTTTAGATTGTTTTGATTCAAAAACTTCGTTAGTTACTTCCATTTCTGTTAAACCAAATTTCTCATGTATCTCTTTTCCTATTGTTGTTTTTAAATCATGGAATGATGGTAAACAATGCAAGAATATTGCATCACTATTAGCTAATGACATCAATTCTTTGTTTACTTGATAAGGTTTTAATAAATTAATTCTTTCTTCCCAAATACTAGCATCTTCTCCCATTGAAACCCAAACATCTGTATATAATACATCAGCATTTTTAACAGCTTCTTTAGGTTCTTCAATAAATTCTAGTTTAGAATTATACTTTTTAGCAAATTCTTCACATTGATTTATTAAATCTTTACTTGGGAATAATTTATTTGGTGAACAACAAACAAAATTGATTCCTAACTTTGAACAAACAACCATTAATGAATTAGCTACATTATTACGACCATCACCTAAAAATACTAATTTTTTACCACGAACTTCTCCAAAATGTTCTTTTACTGTCATTATATCAGCTAACATTTGAGTTGGATGAAATTCATTTGTTAAACCGTTCCATACTGGAACTTTAGAGTATTTTGCAAGTTCTTCTACAATATCTTGTTCAAATCCTCTATATTCTATTCCATCATACATTCTAGATAATACTCTAGCTGTATCTTCAATACTCTCTTTTTTACCCATTTGAGAACCTGTTGGACCTAAATATGTTACTCCCATACCTAAATCCATAGCTCCTACTTCAAATGCACATCTTGTTCTAGTAGAATCTTTTTCAAATAACAAAACTACATTTTTTCCTCTTAAATAAGCATGATTTTTTCCTTCTTTTTTCTTTTGTTTAAAAAGAATAGCAAGTTTAATTAAATGTTCAATTTCTTCTGGTGTATAATCAATTAACTTTAAAAAGTCTCTTCCATAAAAATTCATATTACATCTCCCTTTCTAATGGCATACTCATACATCTTGGGCCACCACGTCCACGAGATAATTCCGCACTATTCATTTCTAATACTTTTATACCATGTTGTTTTAATACTTCATTTGTTTCATTATTTCTATCATAAACAATAACTACTCCTGGAGCTATACATAAAGTATTAGATCCATCATTCCATTGTTCTCTTTCAGCAGCAATTTTATCTCCACCTGCACAAGGAATTAAAGTTATATGTCTACCTAAATAATGAGATAAAATATTTTCTAATGAATCATTAATTTCTTTAACATTTAAATCTTCATCACTATCAGGAATATCTCCTTCTGTAATTTCAAATACTTGTAAAGTATCCATTATACCTGGATGATATGTAAATTTATCATAATCAATTTGTGTAAATACTGTATCTAAATGCATAAATGCACGACTATTTGGAATATTAAATGCTAAGACAGTATCAATTTTACAATCTTTATCTTTAAATAAATTTTTTGCTAATTGATCAATTGCTTCTGGACATGTTCTTTGTGAATAACCAACAGCTAAAATATGTTCATTTAAATTTAAAACGTCACCACCTTCAATATGATGAGGTAAATATCTATCATAATATAGTGATAATTGACCTTTAAATTCTGGATGATATTCAAATATATATTCAGCATAAATAGTTTCTCTATTTCTAGTTACTGAGTACATTTTATTTAAAGATACACCATTACCAATACTTGCAAATGGATCTCTTGTAAAATATAAGTTAGGCATTGGTTTAGCTAAGAATTTAGATTCTTCACTAACTAAATCAACTAAAGATTTTTCAACTTCTCTTTTTTCGCGATCTAATTCACCAATTTGAATTCCTTCCATAGTTTTTAAAACTAATTCTTTAGTATCTTTTATACCATCTAAATATTCATATACTAAATTTTTATATTTAGGAGTTCTAATACCTGCTTCGTAAATAAATTGTTTTAAGAATTTTTCTTTAATTCCAGGATTAAACATTAAAACTTCAGTCATTAAATCTTCTAAATATACTACTTCTACTCCATTTTCTCTTAAAATAGAAGCAAATTGATCATGTTCTTTTTGAGCTACTGGTAAATAAGGAATATCATCGAATAGTAACTCGCTTAATGTATCTGGAGTTAAATTCAATAATTCCTTACCAGGACGATGTAATAAAACTTTTTTTAATTTTTTTATTTCACTATTAACTTTTATAGCGTTCACTTTTTCACCCTTTCAAAAATTCTTTTAATCTTTCTGTTTTTGGATTATTAAATAATTCTTTTGGACTACCACTTTCTAAAATTTTTCCTTCATCCATAAAAATTATTTTAGTTGCGAAATTAGAAGCAAAATTTAATTCATGTGTTACAACAATCATTGTTATTCCTTCTTTAGCAACATCTTCCATTAAATTAAGTACTTCTTCAATCATTTCTCTATCCAACGCTGAAGTTGGTTCGTCAAATAAAATTACTTTAGGATTTGTCATTAAAGCTCTTATAATGGCTACCCTTTGTTTTTGACCTCCAGACAAATCAGCTGGATAATTATTTTCTTTATCTTCTAATTTAATTTGTTTTAAATATTCTCTAGCTTTTTTAATAGCTTCTTGTTTACTTAACAATTTAGTTTTTATAGGAGCTAAAGTAATATTTTCTAAAACTGTTAAATTTTCAAACAAATTAAATGATTGAAATACCATACCAATTTCATGAGTATTATGTATTTTTGTAATATCTTTGTTGTCAAAATATATCTTACCACTAGTAGGACTTTCTAATCTACCTAAACATCTAAGTAATGTGCTCTTACCACTTCCTGAAGGACCTATAATAACTATTTTTTCTCCTTCTTTAATATCTAAATCAATTTCTTTTAAAACCTTTACTTTATCAAATTTTTTAACTAATTTTTTAACTTCGTACATGATTTAATTTCCTTTCTAGCATTCTCATAAATCTAACTAATAAGAATGTGAAGAATAAATAAATTAAAGCTGATACTATTAAAGGAAAAAAGTAATCATAAGTTCTACTTGATACTATATCAGAAGCTTTAAGTAGTTCAACTATTCCAATATATCCGGCTACTGAAGTATCTTTTAAAAGTGTTATAAATTCATTACCTAAAGCTGGTAGCATATTTTGTAGTACTTGTGGGAAAATAACATATCGCATTGTTTGAAAATAAGATAAACCTAATGTTTTCGCTGCTTCCTTTTGTCCATTTCCAATTGATAAAATTCCTGATCTTATAATTTCTGAAACATAAGCAGCCGAGTTTAAACCAAAAGTTAAAACTCCGACTAATACAATTGGAATATCAACAGTTTTGAAAACAACATAATACAAAATCATTAATTGTAATAAAACAGGTGTTCCTCTTATGACATAAACATAGAAATCACATATTTTAGCAAGTATCTTTAATTTGTTTTTTTCTTTGTTATAATCTTTTATTAAAGATATAATCATACCTAAAAATATTCCAATTAAAACTGCAAAAAAAGCAATAATTAAAGTATTTTTAATACCTTCTAAAAAATATAAATATCTATCATCATAAATAAAGCTTTTATAAAAAGAATCACCTATATCATTAAAAAAACTCATTCTGAATACTTAATAATATATTCTTCTATCTTATTTTCATCTATTAATCTTTGTAATACTTTATTAACTACATCTAAAAGTTCTTTATTACCTTTTTTAACTACCATACCATATTTATCAGTAAATAAAATTCCATCTAAAATTTTTAATTCAGGATTTTCTTTTACTAATTCTTTAGCAGGTAATTCATCCATTACGATACAATCTGATTTACCACTTTTAACATCTTCTGCTGCTGCTAAGTATTTTTTTTGAGTTACTATATTAGCATCTTTATAATTTTCGTGTAAGTATAAATCAGCCGTTGTCCCCAATTGAACTGATATAGTTTTATCTTTAATATCATCAATAGATTTAATACTACTATCATTTTTAACTACAACAACTTGATTTGATACAACATATTCAATAGAAAAATCAACTTGTTCTTTTCTTTCATCATTAATACTCATTCCTGCTGCTCCAATATCACCTTTACCTGATTTTATTTCATTAATAATAAAATCAAAAGCAACATCTTTAACAACTAATTCTTTACCTAATTCTTTTGCTATCTCTTTGCCTATTTCAATATCTACACCAACAATTTCTCCATTTTCATAAAATTCGTAAGGCGCAAATCCTGCTTCAGTAATTAAGACTAATTCATTATCATTTTTACCACAGCCAACTAACAAGCAAAGAGTAATTATTACTAATACTTTCTTTAACATTATCCCTCCCCTATATTGTATCTAATATAATGATATCATTTTTATTTTAAAAAGTAAATGTATTTGTCGAAATATAAGAAAAAAACACAAATTAATGTGTTATTTCTAATATATTGGAATCAATTATTGAGTATAAATATAAATTAACTTTTTTATTAGTTTTATATTCAATAAAGTTTTTATAACCAGTTAATTGATCAATATATTTTTTATCATCAATATTTTTTAATTTATAATCAATTATATCAATATAATCATCATATTCTAACATCAAATCAATAATTCCATGATATTTTATATTATCTTTAATATAGATAAATTCATATTCTTTATATACTTTAGCTTTATCAATATTTTTTAATAAATCACTATTTAAAAATTTATTTACTTTGTCATTTATTAATTTATTATCATTAATATATTTTTCTTTGAAATCGATATTTTCTAATATTTCGTGTACTTCTAACCCAAAGTTTAAATTGTCTTTTATTTCTTTAGTAATTAAGTCATTCATCTTTTTAGAAAAGCTACTATTTTCTATTTTTTCATTTTCTATGTTAATTTTTTCTACATCAATTTTATCATTAGTTATTTCAATATTATCTTGATAATTACCTACTTTAATTAAGTTATAATCTTTAGATAAATTTAAATTATTTAAATCAATAGTTTTAGTATATTGTTCTAATTTATCTTTAATTGAATTGATTATATCAGCAAAACTACGATATTTTTCTTTAACTGAATCATCTACTTTAGTATAACTTATTTCTTTTTTAGGTAATACTAAAATCATTTTTTCTTTTGCTCTAGTAAGAGCTACATAAAACAATCTGATTTTTTCTGATATCTCTTCTTGTAGATAATCTTCTTTAACTAATTTTTTATAAATTGTGTCTCCAATACCGTTATCAAAGTATGGTGTCACAATTCCATATTTATTGTTATATAAAAATCTTTCATTTAAATCACTTATATTAAATGTTTTATAAAGGTTTGCAAAATAACAAATATGATATTCTAATCCTTTAGAATTATGAATAGTCATTATTTTAACATTATCACCAAAATTACTTTCGATTTTATATTTCATGTCTAATTTTTCTTTTAACATTTTATCTAAATGAAGAGAAAAATCAAATATATCATAACCTAATTTACTTAAATTATCAGCCATATCTTTTATCTTATCTATTTTAATTATACTAGAATCAATATTGCCTATAGTAATTAGTTTTTCATAAAATTTAAATTCATTTAATATTTCATCAATAATAGTACTAATTGAATTACTATTGATTAATTTAGTTATTTTTAAAGCATCATTATATAAACTACTTTCTTTAAAATTTTTATTAACAAAATATTTAAAAATCACATCATCTTTTTCATTATATAAAAAACTACGCATTAAACTAATAAATAAATAATTATCATATTCTTTATTATATATTTTTAAAATATATTTAATTAAATTATTTAAAACTAAGATATCATTATCATCATTCATCTTTTCATCTTTTAAAATATTTAAAGGTATTTTTTGATATTCAAATATCTTTTTAAATAAATCAAAATTAGAAGATCTATCTAATAAAATAACAAAATCACTATATTTAACATCTCTTAATTTTTTTTCATCTTTATCAAATACTTGATATTTATTTTCTATTTTTTCTTTAATATCATTAGCTATAATAAAACATTCTATTTCTTCTTTAGTATATGTTTTATCTTCTTCATAATCAATTAAATCTAAATTATAATTTTGATTAGTTTTTCCTTCATTAATATAAGTATCATTACCAAATACCATTTGATGAGATACTTTATAATCAGCCCCACCTATAAAATCATTCATAATAATATTAAATATTAAGTTAATATTATCTAATACTTCTTTTCTTGATCTAAAGTTTTTATTTAAATCAATTTTATATCCATCTATATTTTTACTATATAAATCATATTTGTTTTTAAAGATATTTGGATTAGCATTTCTAAATCTATAAATAGATTGTTTAATATCTCCTACCATATAAACATTATTGTTAGTAATATATTTAATAAATTCTTCTTGTAAATCATTAGTATCTTGATATTCATCAATCATAATTTCTTTAAATGAATTTTTTATTTCTTCTCTTACACTTTTATTTTCTTTTACTATTTTTATAGCAAGCAAAGCAATGTCTGTAAATTCATAAGCATCGTTTTCAAATTTAAATTTGTGTACTTTTTCCTCTAATTCTAAAATTATTGAAATTATGACATCAACATAATCTTTAGTTTTTAATATTGTATTTTTTATTTCTTCAACATTTTCATATATACATAATTCATTTATCTCATCTAATGCTTTCTTTAATTTTTCTTTTACTTTTTTAGCTTCTTCTAAACTATTTCGCGGTAACATTGGTAATTTAATTAAAGCATTTTCTTTAATAGATTGATAATCAAAACTATTTAATAAATTACTTAAATCTAATTTTTCCATATAATTAGAATCAACATAATCACTTAACTCACTTAATAAATTACCTATACCATCAATTTTTTTCTTTAATAATAAAATATAATTATTAATATTTTGATTTATTTTATCATCGTTAAAATAGTCATAATTCTCTAGATATTCTTTTTTATTAGGCAACATATCTAATTTAGAACTTATAGTTAAAATTTGATTTCTAATATCTTTATCATCTTTAACACAAAAATCATTAATTAATTTAATAAATTTATCATCATTTAAATATCTATTTTCAAATATTTCATCTAAAATTTCTTTTCTTTTTATTTTTAATATATCTTCTTCTATTACATTAACATTTTTTGATACATTTAATAAGTAATGATATTTCTTTACTATTGATAAAGCAAAACTATCAAATGTTGTAATATAAGATGCATCAATCATATCTAGTTCTTCTAATAAATTGTTTTCTTTTATTTTTTTTCTTATTCTTTCTTTCATTTCTTTAGCTGCTGCTTTAGTAAATGTTAATAATAACAATTCATTAATATGAATCCCATTTTTTAATTTGGTTATAACTCTTTCACTTAATACCGCAGTTTTACCAGATCCAGCTCCTGCGCTTACTATTATATTAGTATTATCTTTATTTATGGCTTCACTTTGTTCTTTAGTCCATTTAGGCATTTTCATCACCACTTTCTAATATAACAATATCATTTTCTTTTCTAAAACAAACATCTCTAAATTCACAGTATTCACAACCGATATTTTTGTTATCAATTTTTTTAGGATTAATTACAAAATTAGTATCTAATATTTCATCTCGAGCTATAGTTATTTTACTATCAACTAAATTAATTAAATTATTAATTTCTTCATTATTAATCATTTTAGAATAACTACTAAAACCTTTAGATGTTGTTTTTAATGATTTTATAAAATTACTATTTTCATAATTTTTATCTAATTTTTCTAAAATATCTAAATCATCATTTGTATAACCAACTAGTTTTAAATTATCTTCTTTCAATTCTAAATAAGTATGTTTATTATCTTTTTTTATTTCATTATTTAATATTTTTTGTAAATAAAAGCCAGCTACTAGAACATTTTTTAAATCCATATTTTTACTCAAATATAAATAGATTGGTAATTGTAAACTTAATCCATATTTTGCATAATCAAGATTTATATCAGTATTACCCGTTTTATAATCAACAATACAGACAATAGTTTTGTCATTTTCTTCTTTATATAATAACTTATCAACAACACCCATAAAAGTTACTTTAACATTAGTACTCTTATCAACAAATACTTTTCTTTCATAAAATGCGTTATTTAAATTAGTATCTTTATATTGTTTTTTTATTGTGTCAATAATAAATATTAATTCATCTTTCGCTTTTTTTATAAAAAACTCTTCCATATTATTAAATTCGTATGTTTGTTTACTTAAAAATTCATTATAACATTTATCTAAATCAAAATTATCTAAAAACGCATTTGATAAAACATAATGAAATAAATTACCTAAAACTGTATAATATGTTTCTTGATAAGGAGATATTCTTAAAACATTATTTAAATAATATTTAAAACCACATTTAAAATAATTGTCTAAACTTGAATAAGATAATAATATTTTATTATTAATAAATTTATTAAAGTCATTTTTATCAATTTTAGTATATTTATTATCATATTTCATATATTGAATATCTTGATAATTACTAAATAATTTAGATAAATTTTTTTCTTTAATATTATATTTAACTAATTTATCTAAAGAAGACGTTAATTTTATTTTATTATAAATATCTGATTTAAAACTATCAATGTCATTATCAATCACATCTAAATTTAAAATATCATTCAAATTAGATATTGTATATTCTTCATTATTATTTTTTAATTTATAAGAAATAATTAAATTTTTAATATTATTTATTTTGTTAATTATTTTTTCTTTTTCATAAATATTCTTTTCTTTAGATGTTAATAAACCTATTTTTTCTTTTATTTTATCAGATAAAAAATCTTCATCTTTATATATGTTTGGTATAACGCCATAGTTAAAACCTAAAATAAATAAATAATCATCATCACTTACTAAACTATCAAATGATATTAATTTAATACTATTTTTTAATTCAATATCTTTTATCTTACAATTCTTAACTTCATAAATAATTAAATCTTTCACTTCATTAAAATCAAAATCTACATATTTATTAAAAATATCTATTAATTTATTAATTAATTCAACATCATTAAACTTATCTTTAATTTCATTTATTATATTTGAATTATAATTTTTAATAAAATAAGCTCCAACTAAAGTATCACTTAATTTAGTATCACTTGGTATTTCAATTGGAATATTATAAAAATTACTCATTCTCTTTAAAGTATTATAATAATCATTACTAACAATTAATTTAATATTGTTTATATTTATATTATTTTTTAATAAATCAACTATTTTATCAAAAACAAACTCAACTTCTTTTTCTAATGTTTTAAATTGATAAATTTTACTATGTTTATATTTTGGTTCATCTTTTATAACTTCAATATTATTACTTATTTTTTTTAATAAATCTAAATCAAATTTACTTAACTCATAACCATAAACAACAATATTTCTATTTTTATAAATATCCATTCTACTTGTAATAATATAATCTTTTACTTCATCTTTTAATTTTAATAATAATTTTAATTTATCATCATCAAAATCATCTTGAATATAAAACATATTATCTAAATATACTTTAGCTACTTCATATTTAAATTTGTATTTATCCATTAAATAATAAATTGCTTTAATATCATAATTAAAAAACTTTTTATATAATTCTTCTAATGAAATATATTTGATATCTAATAAGTTGTTTTCACTAGTTATTTTTAAAATCATTTCTTCCTTTATTTCATTAGGTATAATTAATAAAGTATTATCTTTTATATTCATAACTTACCTCCTTTAAATATTATAACATACAAATAAACCTTCTACTTAAAAAGTAAAAGGTTTATTGTTTATTTCTAAACTAAAAATACATTTTCCATATTAAAAATTTAATTATATTATTTTTCATTACATTCATAAGAATTTAAACTTTCCAAATATTTTATTACCTCATTATATGATTTTTCATAGTTATTTATTTCTTGTGTAAGAAATACTGTTTTATTATCACGAGTTATTTTGTATTTCCAACCATTATCACCTTCTAACGAAGAATAGCAAACATCATTTGAACACGTTAAATCCTTTGTATAATTATCAATTTCTTCTTGTGCTTCTGTAATAGTATCATAAATGGTTTCATACTCATTTTTATAATAAGTGATTTTATCATCAACATGTTTAATTGTTATTATATGTTTCTCATTGGGAAAATCACTACCGTGATAATTACAAATAGTAATTACTTCTTTTTTTTCACATCCACATAAACATAAGCAGTATAATATAACAAATAAAATTTTTTTCATAACTTCCTCCTCTTTGTTTTAATTATATCATACAATTAAACTTTTTTTGATTATATTTACCTAATAAATCTATTACATTAAAATTTAACATTTATATATATTCTAGTATTTTATGAGATTTAAAAATACATTTTAACCTTTAGAAATACGATTTAATTCTTTATCAATATAAATTACAGTATTATTACAATTTTTTCTATTATGTTTACTAGTAAAATCATTCCATTCAGATAAATAAAAATCTATATTATCTTTATTTACTTTATCTTCTAATATTGTTTTAGCTGTTTTAAAATAATTCATAACTGCAACACCACCTAAAGCATTAGGATAAGCTTCTTCTGGTATTGTTGAAATTTTATAAAACTCTAATGCTATATCATCTGTTATTTTTCTAGGATTAGTTAAAATTATTTTATCACTTCTAAATACGCCGTGAGGAGTTGCGGAATCTTTTACATCAATAACTATAGCATCATCAGGTATTATAACATCATAAATTGTATCCCCTCTATGCAACCATCTTAATAATTTTTCTGGTGTTGTAAAATTAAATCCACCAAATTCTTTTCCACTTTTAGCTTCAGGATTCCAAACATTTGCAACATTTACTTCGTCTATTTTATATTCATAATCAACGCCTTTATTACCAAACATCACTTTTATATATTTATTCATTTTAATTTTCCTTTATATTTTCTATCTTAATCAATTTATTTTTTGTAAACTCTAGTTTAAATATTTCACAATAATTCCAATTACTCATACAATTAAAGAAACAAGTCCCTTCAAATGTACAATTACCTTGATTATCAATATCAACAAATTTTTTCAATAAATATAAAATTGCTGTAGAATGACTTACAATTGCAATTCTTTTACCTTTACATTCTTTTATTATTTCCATTAAGCAATTATACATTCTATCACTTACTTCTTTTTGTGACTCACCATTGCCAATTTTATAATTTTCATCAACAAACTGTTTCATTTCAAAATCTTTAGGTAATTCATTCCAATTATTTATACCAAATTTTCTTTCGCCTAAAGCTTCAACTATATTTATTTTTATGTTATTTTCATTAGCAATATATTTAGCAGTTGATATAGTTCTTACATAATTAGACGAAAATAAAATATCTATATTTTGTAATTCATCTAGTTTACTTATTTTGCTTGCTAGCATTTCACCATCAATAGATAAACATGATTTTTCATTTTGGATTTGTAAATTATCATTATTGATTATATTATTAATTTTTTTTAATTGTTCTGAATGTCTAATTAAATATATTGTTGTTTTCATCACATTTTCCTTTCTAATTATAATAAATTTTGTTTCATTATAGTTTTTCTACACTAAAAATATTCCTTAACATATATAATTTATTTTTTTTCTATAGCATCAGCATGTAATTTAGCATATTTTTCAACTTGACTATTTATTAATTCATAATCATTTCTATAATCTAAACCAATAGCAGCCTTAACTCTTGCAAGTGTTTTAGAAGCTTTTAATCTTGCTTTTTCACTTCCCTCAAATAAAATTTGATAAACTTCTGGTATATGTTTTTCCAATTCGTGTCTTCTAGCTCTAATTGGGGCTAAAGCGTCTTCTAAAACATAGTTTAAAAATTTTTTGACTTTCATATCCCCTAAGCCACCACGTTCATAATGAGATTTTAATTCATCTAAATTTTTATACTCAATTTCTCCCGTTTCTGGATTTTTAAAATATTCTTCAAAATGTTTATCTTTTGAAAATGCTGAAAGATATATAAATACTGGATTACCTTCGGTTACACCTGGATCTTGTACTCTTAAATGATTTGGATCCGTAAACATTCCCATTACTTTTCTTTTTACTTCTTCCTTACTATCAGATAAATAAATACAATTTCCTATTGATTTACTCATTTTAGCTTGACCATCAGTACCTGGTAATCTATGACAAGCAGTATTTTGTGGTAAAACAGCTTGTGGCTCAACCAATGTATTACCATATAATCTATTAAAAGTACGAACTATTTCTCTAGTCTGTTCTACCATTGGTAATTGGTCATCACCAACTGGAATTATATTTGCATCAAAAGCTGTTATATCTGCGGCTTGACTAATAGGATAAGTCATAAATCCTACTGGCAATGTGTTTTGAAATCCTCTATATACAATTTCTTGTTTTACAGTTGGATTTCTTTGTAATCTTGCAACAGTAACTAAATTCATATAATAAAATGTTAAATCACTTAACTCTGGAACTTCAGATTGTAGAAAAATTGTACATTTTTTTGGATCTATTCCACATGCCAAATAATCTAATGCAACTTCTATAACATTATCCTTTACTTTTTGAATATTTCCTGAATTATCAGTTGTTGCTTGTGAATCTGCAATTTCTATATACATTTCATCATATAATCCAGAATTTTGTAATTGCACTCTTTGTGCTAACGAACCAACTAAATGTCCTAAATGTAATCTTCCTGTTGGTCTATCTCCTGTTAATATAATATTTCCCATATTAATCTCCTTTTCTACATCTTTATTTTTTCAATTATCATAATTGCTCATTTATAACCTACCTTTTAGTAAACTCTCTTATTAATCTTTTAGCTTGAGTAGTTACAGTTTTATCAAGCCAATCTTCTCTTGGTCCATAAGATAATATATCTGTTATAATTCTTACTCTATCTTTACTTTTTAGTACATAATCCGGTTCAACAACCCTATCATTAACTATAGCTGAAACCATTGTATTTCCAACATCTGGTCCAATACTATAAGCAAAGTCAATAATAGTAGATCCTTTAGGTAATTCTATTATATCACCTTTAGTTGTATAAACATATATTCTATCAGAAAATAATTCTGATTTTACTTGTCTCACAAAATCTTGATTATCTGAAAAAACACGATTAATTTCAATTAAAGATTTAAAAAATTGATATTTATTCTTTAAATCCTCTTGCATTATATATCTAGCATTTCCTTTACTTATATCCCAATAAGCTGTAAGACCAAAGGAAGCAATTTTATCCATATCAAATGTTCTTATTTGAGTTTGAACTAACCTTTCTTCTTCTCCAAAAACAGTTGTGTGTAAAGATCTATACATATTAGTTTTAGGATTACAAATATAATCTTTAAATTTATCATTCACAGGATGATATTTAGAATGAATTAATCCTAAAGTTTGATAACAATTAGCTATATTATCAACCATTATTTTTAAAGATAATAAATCATGAATATCTGCTAGTTTATGTCCTTGTTCCATTCTTTTATATATCCCATAAATATTTTTAGTTCTTAATTTAATTTCATGTGGAATGTTTTTATCATTTAATATTAAATTAATTGTTTGTAACATTTCCTGTAAACAATTTTTACTTTCTAATTCTATTTTTGATTTAATTTCTTCAATTCTTTTATATTTATCAGGATAAAGGTATTGAAGTGATAAGTCTTCTAATTGTGATTTTATTCTATAAGCTCCAATGTAATAAGCAAGTGGTACAAATATATCCATTGTTTCTAATGAATTTTCTTTTTGTTTAAATTCCGATTTAAATTGTAATGTTTGCATATTATGAAGCCTATCAGCTAATTTAATAATTATTATTCTAACATCATCAGTTATACTAGTTATTATTTTTCTAGTATTAGCATAATTTTGGTCTTGTTTAGAAGAAAAATTCATTTTAGCCAATTTAGTAACACCATCAACTAAATTAGCAATATTTTCATTAAAATCATGAGCTATTTCTTCTTTTGTTATATTAGTATCTTCTAATGTATCATGTAACAATCCTGCACATATGGTATCACCATCAGCATGCATGTCAGCTAAAATACAAGCAACATTTAGAGGATGAATTATATAAGGTTCCCCACTTTGTCTAAATTGTCCACTGTGTAAAATACTCGCATATTCATAAGCTTTTTTTACCTTTTCTATTTCTTCTGGATTGTACTCATTTAATTTTCCAATTAAAACATTTAAAGTCATAATAAAATACCTCCAAAACACAAAAAAGGCAACCAAAAATATTTTTAGTTACCTTTTTTAAACAATATAAATGAAGAGTTATAACGACATAAATTTATTCTCATACTCCTCACCTCACCAAATAATTAAGTAGCATTTTACTCTCATATTATTAAGTTGTCAAGATGTTAATTAAATTTTATTCTAAAACTGCTTTTATTCTTCTAACTCCAGCAGAAGAACTTTGTTCTTTTGCAATTTTAAATTTTCCTAAAGATGATGTTCTTTCAACATGTGGTCCACCACATAATTCTTTTGATACATCACCGATTGTATAAACTGTTACAACATCTGGATAAGTTTCAATAAACATACATTCTGCACCTGTTTTAACAGCATCTTCTTTATTCATCGTTTCTTTTTTAACTTCTAAATCTTCTTTTATCCATTTATTAACTAAATTTTCAACTTCTATTTTTTCTTCATCAGTTAATTTATGATCACAGTTAAAATCAAAACGCATTCTTTCACTAGTTATGTTACTACCCATTTGATGAATATTTTTATCAACAACTACTTTTAAAGCAGCATTTAATAAGTGAGTTGCTGTATGATATTTAGTTTCAATTTCACCTGAAGAAGCTAAGCCACCTTTAAATTCACCAGATAATACTCTTGATTTTTCTTGATGTTCTCTAAACTTTTCTTTGAAAGCATCAGTATCTACTGAAAGACCAATTTCATTTGCTAATTCTATTGTTAACTCAACAGGGAACCCATAAGTATCATATAATTTAAAACTATCTGGTCCATTAATTACTTTAACATTATTATTTATAAGTCTATTAGTAAGTTTATAAAATTCATTCATTCCAGAATTTATAGTTTTTTCAAATTTATCAATTTCTTTTTTTAATTCAGTTAAAATAAAATCTTTTGATTTAATTAAATTAGGGTAAACATCACCATAAACATCATCAATAAAATTATTAGCTATTTCATAAAATACATCTGTTTTAATATTTAATTTTTTAGCTTGAACAACCGCTCTTCTTATTAATCTACGAAGAATATAACCCGCTCCTATATTAGAAGGCGTTAAATGTTTTTCATCACCTAAAAGCATAACACTAGTTCTTATATGGTCAGCTATAATACGCATTGATATAGTTGTTGATTTTTCTTCATTATATTTTTTACCTGTTTCTTCTTCTAATATTTTTATTGCACCATTAAATAAATCAGTAAAATATACATCACCATTAGTATTTAAGAATGCTAACATTCTTTCTAATCCCCAACCAGTATCAACATTTTTGTTTTTTAATGGTTCATATTCATTGTCACTTATTCTATCATATTGCATGAAAACATCATTACCTATTTCAATGAAATGGCCACAATCACATGAAGGATTACAATTAGGTCCACATGGTTGTTTATCAGTTATATAAAACATTTCACTATCTGGTCCACATGGTCCTCTTTCTAATTCCCACCAATTATGTTCTTTAGGCAAATAATAAATATTTTCTTTTAAGAATCCTGATTCTTCTCTTAATTTAGCAGTTTCTTCATCTTTTGGTACATTTTCATTACCACTAAATACTGTAGCAGCTAATCTATCTTTAGGTAAATCAAATACTTGAGTTAATAATTCGTAACTCCAAATAGTTCTTTCTTTTTTAAAATAATCACCTAAACTCCAACTACCAAGCATTTCAAAAAATGTTACGTGACTAGAATCACCTACTGATTCAATATCATTTGTTCTTACGCATCCTTGAACATTACATAATCTTTTTCCTTTTGGATGTTCTTTTCCTAATAAATAAGGCATCAAAGGTTGCATACCTGCTACATTAAATAAAACACCTGTAGTCCCATCACCAATTAAAGAAACTGCCCCAATATCAACATGACCTCTTTGTTCATAAAATTTAATCCATTCTTTTCTAAGTTCTTTAGAAGACATTTTTTTCACTTTTAATCACCTTTTTCAATAACGTTATTATTGTACCATAAAATCTTTTAATTAGTAAATAATTTTATCAACATCTATGATAAAATTTATTTGTAAATATACAATTTAATCAAAAATAAAGAACTACCTATAGGTAATTCTTCTATATTAAACAATATGATTAATGTTATTTCAAAATATGATATAAATTATAAAACTAATTAATTTTCTTCAATATATTTTATTCCAATATTATTATTGTTTGTTATAGCACTATTTCCAGTTTCTTGTTCATATAATAATCTAGTAGTTTTAGCTACATTATCACCTCTTCTAGCAACATTCATATTTTATTTTAATCCAAGTGGCTTTTCTTTTTTAGCAATATCTCTTGTTGTTATTTCTCCTATATCAATAAGAGCAATTTCAATATCACTCATATTATCTCTTAATGATTCTTTTCTTAATCCTTTAAAATTTTTATATTCATTAGCCTTCATTCCTGACCAAGTTTTATATATTTCATTTGTTAATATTGCATATTCATAATTTTGATTAATTCCATTCTCTTTCCATACATCAGTTAATTTTTTTCTATTAAGTATTCCCTTTAATCTAACTTCAATCCAACTATCATCATAACCTTTATTTCTATAATAATCTATTGCTCTATTAATAGCTTTTTCTGGATCAAACACTTCATCAATTCTTTCTTTACCCAAATTAGCCAACCACATTTTAAAAGGTTCTGCTTTAGGACTTGGAATTGATTCAATAAGTCTTAATATTCCTTCAGTATTTAATGTATCAGTTAAATAATATTTATTATCCTTTTTAGATAGTAACTTAAGTTGTACGATTTTTTCGTACAACTTACTTCCCTCTGATACTAATTTTCTTTTAATATCTGACCAATATCTTTTTGGAATATTACTATCAGTTAATACTTTAATTACATCAACAACACTAAAATAGTAATCTTCTTTTTCACTATTCCAAATACTTCTAATTTCTGTTCCTTCAAATAAATTTGTAATTGTTTTTAAATTGTTTTCTTTCAAAATTGATTCCTCCTTTGCTTAAATAATTATATTAGTGGATAATATAATTATATCAAACGAACGTTTTATAATCAATGATTTTGAAATACTTTAATTAAAAATTTGTTTTAAATATCTTAAATATAATTCAAATATATTAGCTTTCTTAACATCATCTTTAACAGTTAAATCTATTGTTCTGATAACATTGTTATCTTCTTTTAAAGTAAGTTTTCCAACCACATCCCCCTTAGATAATGGTGCTTTTAAATTATCTACTTCTACTTCATATGTAAAATTTCCAGTTCCGTCGTTTTTATTATATAAATCTGTAACATCTTCTTTAGCAACTATACCAACATTTTCTACTTTTCCTTTTTCCACACTAACCTCTTCTAAAACTGTTTCAGTATCAACTATTTTCTGTAATCCATATTGTGCATATACATAATCAAATACACTTGATACATCTTTATTTCTTGTTTCACTATCCGGTTCACCCATAACAACAGTAATTATTCTCATATCATTGATATTAGCAGTAGCAGTTATACAAAAACCAGCTTCAGAAGTATATCCAGTTTTAAGTCCATCTACTCCTTTGTAAAATCTGACCAGTTTATTTGTACATTAATAT
Organism: uncultured Bacilli bacterium; assembly: GCA_944359085.1. Lineage (GTDB taxonomy): Bacteria > Bacillota_I > Bacilli_A > RF39 > UBA660 > Faecisoma. The sequence goes on from CALVSQ010000006.1 coordinate 32,037, forward strand.
TACTATAATAAATAAAAAATTATATATCTTTTTTTGTTATTTAAAATTCAACATTTTTGATAATTACTGTATCGTTAACTTTTTCTACTTCAATAAATTTAACAAATCGTTCTAAAAAAATTTTCTTTTCGTGATTATTCAAATTTATAAAATTATTTTTTAAATTAATAATTATTTTTTTTATTTTTTCTAAACTATTTGATTGTATAATGCTATTAGATTTCAACTCTTTATATAATAAATTTATTTTATTATCAATTACTTCTTTTATTTGTTTAAATGTTTCATAATCTATATTATCCATAGAAAATAATTCCGTTATATTATATCTTTTTTTCTTTAACTTCGTTATTTCTTCTTTAATCTTTTTATTATCATTATTTTCCATCAATTGATTTTTTTCTTCTAAAACTCGTTCATTAAAATCAAAATTTTCAATGGTATCCAAAAATTTAAGAAAAGCCTCTTCCATTTTTAAATGAGAAAATCCACAAGTATCACAGCTATCATTATATTTACCATTACATCGGTAAGTAATATATTTCTTACCATTTTGTATTTGTTGTTTAGCATGAAATTTATTTCCACATTTAGAACATTTTAATACTTTAAAATAATACGTATCGTCTGATGAATATCTATTTGTTTTGAGTTTATTTCTTTTTTTTATCAAATTTTGAACATTATAAAATAAATTTTCGTTTATTAGTGGTGTTATATTTTTACCAATTACTTCGAAACTATTTTTTTTCTTTACACCATATCTAATATTACCAATATAAAGTGGATTAGTTAAAATAGAAGAAATAGTTGATTGATTCCAATTTCCACCTCTTTTAGTATGTACATTAAAATCTTTTAATTTTTCTGCTATTTTTAACATTGATTCACCATTCAAATACCATTCATATATTTTTTTTACATACTTAGCTTCTTCATAATTAACTTTTAATATTCCTTTACCTATTAAATAATCATAACCAAATACTCCGTTACAATTAGTATAATTTCCTTCCTTTGTTTTTTGTTCATAACCAAAACTAACTCTTTCTGCTAAATTTTCTCTTTCAAATTCAGCAAATATTCCAATTATTTTCACAAACATTCTACCAACAGCATTTGAAGTATCAATTTTTTCAGTTTGAGAATTAAACGTACAATTATTTTTATCAAATAATTCAATCAAATATATTAAATCTTTAACGCTACGAGTCAATCTATCTAATTTATATACTAGTACATTTGTAATTTTTTTAGCTTTTACATCATTAATTAATCTATTTACTTCAGGTCTTTCAGTCAAATTTTTACCACTTATACCATCATCGATATAATAATCCACAATATTCCAATCATTTATTTCAGCATATTTAGTAAGTTTATCCTTTTGAGCGTTTATACTAAATCCTTCATTTGCTTGTTCTTCTGTAGATACTCTAACATATATCGCTGTTTGCATGAACATTAATATAACTTCTTTAGCTAATTAGAAGTTATTCCTCTCATTTAACATTCTAGGAATACTGGTTTTCATAAAAAACTTCATTATTTCTATTTGTAATTCTTGTTTTAATTTCAAAATTATTCCTTCTTTCTATTAAAACTTTATTACAATAGAATTATACGAGGTCACTTTTTAATTATTCCATTGTTATTAAATTTTATCAAACAAAATTTTTACATAAAAAAATACTATATATTTACTATAGTATTTATATATTATTAAGTTTTTCTTTTAACATTTCAATATGTTTCTCAACTATTGATGGCGCTGGTCCACCAAAAGATGTTCTAAGATTAACACAATTAATTAAATCGATAGCATCATAAATATCTTTATCAAATAAAGATGAATATTGTTTATATTCTTCCAACGATAATGTATCTAAAGTTTTATTATTATCAATTGCATAAGCTACAATAGTACCAGTAATTTTATAAGCTTCTCTAAATGGTAGACCTTTTTTTACTAAATAATCAGCACAATCAGTCGCATTAATAAAGCCCTTTTTAGCAGCATTTTCCATATTTTCTTTTATTACTTTCATTGTATCTAACATTGGAATAAATGTATAAATGCACATTTTAGTATTATCTATACTATCAAAAATAGCTTCTTTGTCTTCTTGCATATCTTTATTATAAGCTAAAGGTTGACCTTTCATCATAGTAAGTAATCCCGTTAAATGACCAAATACTCTACCAGATTTTCCCCGAATTAATTCTGTGATATCAGGATTTTTCTTTTGTGGCATAATAGAAGATCCCGTTGAAAAAGCATCATCTAATTCAACAAATTTAAATTCCCAACTACACCACAAAATAATTTCTTCGCTAAATCTAGACATATGAACCATAATTATTGATAATGTTGATGCCATTTCTAATACAAAATCACGATCTGAAACGCCATCTAAACTATTGTTACAAGGTGAATCAAAACCTAATAACTCACTGGTTAGCTCTCTATTTATGTTATGAGTAGTACCAGCTAAAGCACAACTACCTAGTGGATTAACATTCATTCTTTTAATAACATCTTTCATTCTATCAATATCACGCATAAACATTTCAGCATAAGCCATCATATGATGAGCAAAAGTTATTGGTTGAGCTCTTTGTAAATGAGTATAGCCTGGCATAATAGTTTTAGTATTTTCAGCAGCCTTCCTAATAATAACCTCAATTAACTCTTTAAGAAGAGAAATTATTTCATATGCTTCATCACGCAAATAAAGTCTAATATCAACAGCTACTTGATCATTACGACTACGAGCTGTATGTAATCTTTTACCAGTTGCTCCAATTCTATTTGTTAATTCACTTTCAACAAACATATGAATATCTTCAGCATTTCTATCAATTTCTAAATTACCATTTTCTAAATCCACTAAAATTTCTTTTAAACTTTTAATAATTTTTTCACTTTCAGAAGCATCAATAATTTTTTGATTACCCAACATTGTTGCATGTGCAATACTTCCTTGAATATCTTGTTTATACATTCTTTTATCAAATTTTATTGAAGAATTAAAATCATTTGTTTTACTATCTAACTCTTTTTTAAATCTTCCAGCCCATAATGGCATAAATATAACCTCCCTTAAAACAATTTAGTCTAAATAATTTTCTTTATTTGTTTTCAAACTTAAACCATATAAATTAATAAAACCAGTGGCATCAGCTTGATTATAATTATCATCAACATCAAATGAAGCTGTTTTTGTAGAATAAAGTGAATATGGACTTTCTAAACTCATAACTATAATATTTCCTTTATATAATTTTAATTTAACTTCACCTGTAACATTTTTTGAAGCTTCATCAATAAAAGCTTGCAAAGATTTACGTAATGGACTATACCATTTAGCTTCGTACAATAGTTCAGCAAATTTTACACTAACATTTTGTTTAAAACGAAATGTATCTTTATCTAGACAAATAGTTTCTAAAACTGCATGAGCTTTGTAAATAATACTTCCTCCTGGTGTTTCATATACTCCACGTGATTTCATTCCAACTAAACGATTTTCAACCATATCAACAATACCTATACCATTTTTACCACCAATATCATTTAATTTATAAATTATATCCATTGGTGACATTTTTACTCCATCTATAGATGATGGCACACCTTGATCAAATCCTAAAGTTAAATAAGTTGGTGTATCTGGAGCTTTTTCTGGAGTTACTCCCATTTCTAAAATTTTATCATAATCAGGTGCATTTTTAGGATCTTCCAAATCAAGTCCTTCGTGTGACAAATGCCATAAATTTTTATCTTTAGAATAACTTTCTTCACGACTTGTATTTAATTTTATACCATGTTTTTCAGCATAATCTAATGCTTGTTCACGACTTTTAATATTCCAAATACGCCAAGGAGCAATTATTTTAATATTTGAATTAAAAGCTTTTATTCCTAATTCAAAACGAACTTGATCATTTCCTTTACCAGTACATCCATGACATATTGCATCTGCACCTTCAGATTCTGCAATTTCTACTAATTTTTTAGCAATTAATGGTCTAGAAAAAGTTGTACCTAATAAATAAACATTTTCATAAACTGCTGAAGCTTTAATTGCTGGAACAATATAATTATTAACTAATTCTTCTCTTAAATCTAAAACATAAAGTTTGCTAGCTCCAGAATTCAAAGCTTTTTCTTCTAATCCTACTAATTCACTATCTCCTTGTCCAACATTTGCTGTTACACAAACAATTTCACAACCACCATAATTTTCTTTAAGCCATGGTATCATTATTGATGTATCTAATCCACCAGAATAAGATAAAATAATTTTTTTATAATTTTCTTTCATTTATGATCTTCCTTTCAAAATAACATTTATAATTATTTAAATAATAAAAAAGCTCTAGATAAATATCTAGAGACGACAAATTCGCGGTACCACTCTAATTGTCTATTATAAATAGACCACCTCAAATCAATAACGGAATTACCCGGAATATTATACTTTGCTTTTAATTACACATTTCCAACAATCACTCATAAGCTCTTTTCAATTATTCTAGACTGTTAGACTTTCACCATCTCTAACTCGCTTTTGCCATCAAAATAACCTACTTCTCTTAGTCGTCGCTTTTTTATTAAAAATAATTTTATAATATTATATATTTTTTGTCAACACTAAACAAATAAATTTTAATTATTTGTTTCATCATTATTTATTATTGCAAAATTAATGTACGACTTTATTAGTATTAACTAACCAAAAAGATCTATCAGTGCCTTTTCTTAAATAATCTTCATAAATTGAAGTAAATTCGAATATTTTTGTATGTTTAACTAATTCTTTAGCCATTATTGCCATATCATAAGCAGTTGAGTAATGATTAGCTTCATCTAAACCATGACAGTTCTTAAAATTAGTATCTTGTAACCCTAATTCTTTAGCTCTATCATTCATCATTTTAACAAACATTTCTTCTGTACCAGCTATTTTTTCAGCTAAAGCAACAGCTGCATCATTACCAGAAGCCACAGCTAAACCTTTAAACATATCATAAACACTCATCTGTTCTCCTGTCTCTAATAAAATTTGACTTCCTCCCATACTAGAAGCATTACTAGATACAGTTATCATATCTTCCCATTTAATAATATCTTTTTCAATTGCTTCCATAACTAGTAACATTGTCATTATTTTAGTCATACTAGCGGGATGTCTTCTTTCATGAGAATTTCGTTCATATATAATTTCACCAGTAGTAGGTTCCATTACAATAACACTGGAAGCATTAGTTGCAAGTTCCATAGCCTTTATATTAAAAGGAAATAACATAACTAACGCTAATAAAACACAACATATTTTTTTCATCAAAATCACCTATTAAAACTTATGAATCAAATTAAAAAAAATGTCAAAAAAAATTAGGAATAAATCCTAATTATCTTGAATTAAATCTAAAAATGCATCAATATTTGTTTTCCTAATATTATCGTTGTTATTTATTAATTCCATAATTTCATCTTTTGAAAGATACTTTACATACTCTACTTCATCTAATTGTAATTTAAGTTTATTTACGTCTATATCTTTTTTTATATAGAAAATATCTTTAAATGCGTCTTCATATTTATATGTTTTAAATAGTGTTATTTCACTAGAATCTATTTCTATTCCTAATTCTTCTTTTATTTCTTCCATTATAGCTTCTAGACTTGTTTGGCCTGATTTTACATGTCCACCTGTTGTTGCCCAAACATTATTTTTTCTTTTAGAAGTCATTTGAAACAAAAACTCTCCATTAGAATTTTCTATAAAAGCTAATACAACTACTATGTATCTATTACTTGGTACCGCTAATTTTGTTCCTTTTTCTCTAAATAATTTCTCACCAGTTGGTTTTTTGTTTTCATCATATAAATCTGTATATTCTCCATATTTTCCACTATTAATCATAATATTTTCTACCTTTTAATCAATATAAATTTATATTATATAACCTAATTTAAATATTGTTTTACAATTTCTAATATATTATTTAATTCAGTTAATAAAATATTGAAATTATTATTAACATATGTAGCATCATTTTCTTTACTCTTTAATTCATGTTGTAAACAAATATCTGCTAATTTGTCAAATCCTAAATATCTACTTTCGCTTTTTAAAGAATGAACTAAAATAGCATAATTTTCCATATCATTATTGTTTTTAAAATTCGTTAAATTAGTTACTTTCTCATTTACACCATTAACATATTCTCTTAATATTTCATTATATGTTGACACATCTCCTAAAAGTTCTAAAGCAGAATCAATATTTACACCTTTTTCTTTTAAATAATTAATATTACCTTTGTTAACATTTACATTATTATTAGTTATTGTTTCTTTAAAAACATTCTCACTATTATTTGATATATTATTTTTACTATTACCTAAATATTTGTTTAAAATATAAAACAATTTATCCTTTTCTATTGGTTTAGCTAAATAACCATTAAATCCTTTGCTTAAATATTGTTCTTCCATACCATTAATAGCATTAGCTGTTAATACTATAACAGGTGTATTAAAATTAGGATTCTCTTTTAATTTAACTAATACTTCGCCACCTCTCATTTTAGGCATCATGTCATCTAACAAAATTAAATCATAATTATTTACTTTAACTTTTTCTAAACATTCAAATCCACTTTCACATGAATCAATAGTAGGATTATATTTAGCCAGTATTTTTTCAGCTACTTTAATATTTAATTTATTATCATCAACAATTAATATCTTTTTACCTGTTAAATCTAAATCAGTATTAACACTTTCTTCTTTTTCTTGTTCTAATTTAGCTAAAGATAATCTTTGATCTATAGCAACAGTAAATTCAGAACCTTCACCATAAACACTATTAACAACAATATTTCCATTCATCATTTGAACTAATTGTTTAGTAATAGCTAATCCTAAACCAGTTCCTTCAATAGTTGTATTTCTATCTTCATCAACTCTTTGAAATTTAGTAAATAATTTGTTGATATCTTCTTTTTTTATACCTCTTCCTGTATCTTTAACAGATACAATTAAACGACATATTTCATTTGTTTTAACACATTTTACATTTAAACTAATCCATCCTTGATCTGTATATTTAACTGCATTAGTTAATAAATTAATCATTATTTTCTTAACATTAATATGATCTCCATATAAAACTTTAGGAATATCTTCTGCGATACTCACTTTAAAATCTAAAGGTTTTTCACCAATTCTTGCTTTTATTAATTTTACTATATCATTAAATAATTTATTTGTGTCATAATCTGTATTAACTAATTCTAATTTACCTGCTTCAATTTTAGATATATCTAATATTCCATTTACTATTTCTAATAAAGTATTAGAAGCAGTTATAACATCATTTGCATTATCTTTTGCTTCTTCCAAACTATCAGCATTAGCAATGCATTCTGAAAAACCCACTATTGCATTTAATGGTGTTCTTATTTCATGTGACATACTAGATAAAAAGTCACTTTTAGCTCGATTAGCTTTTTCAGCCGTGTCTTTGGCAAGATTTAGAGAGTCTATCATTTTCACATCAGGATTTTCTATTGTATGATACATCAAAGAAGTTATAAATGTTTCTATATAAGTAATTAAAAGAATACTTGGATTAAACATTTGAAATATCATTGATAAAGATCCTAAAAATAAAAATGCAAATAAAGGTAAAAACTTTTTGGTTTTTAATTTTTTATAATTTTTCAACATACAATAAAGCATAATTAAAGTTAAAATAAAAGAAATAAAATAAGTAAAATATACACTTAATCCTTGGGTATATCTTGTTTCAAAATTATTCTCAACAACCAAATTTATAGGTAATATAAATATGCCTAATATAGTAATATAATAAAATATACTAGATAATATTGTACCTTTTTTTTTGATTTTTATCATATATTCCCTGTCGTGTGAAATATAATAAATATATATAGTAAAAATAAATGCCCAAGTAATTAAACAAACCAAATATAATTTTAAAATAAATTGACTAAAAATTGGGTATTGTTCATAAATAATTGCAGCAAAAGTACAAGCTAATTCTACAAGTAATCCTATAAAATTTGTTATAATTAATAACCCATAAATTTTTGTTTCTGCTGTTTTAATATGCCCTTTAAGAAAAAACAAAAGCAATATTAAAATACTAAATAAAATTGCGCTTAAAGGAAAATATATTCCACTTCCCATAAAATCTACCTCTCTTAACTCTTAAATTAATTATACCACAAAAAAACTATTTTTTATATAAATAGTCTTTTTTTATTATCTTAATACTTTTACTTTTTCTTGTTGATATTCTTCAGCCGCTAAGTTTTCTAAATATGTATAATCTATTTTATCAGCTTCTTTAATTCTTGGTAATTTTGAAACAAATTCAAAACTACTTGGTATTTCATAAGGTTTTAACTGAGCATATTCATCTTTATCGTTTATTAATAATTGTCCTTTTAACTTTTCTTTTATATACTCTATACACTCTTGGCTTGGTTCAATACCATCTTTCAAAACAATAAAAGCTTTACCAACAAACAAATTATCTTTATCTGGTTTTTTTACAACTGCACAAGAATCAACAATATCAATAGATGAAATAATATTTTGAACTCTATCACAATAAACTTTATTTAATGTTGACATAATATAAAATCTTGTATTTCTTCCAGTTAAAGTAAAATATCCTTGTTCATCTAATATTCCTCTTGTTCCTGTTTTAAAATATGTTTTACCTTTATATATAAATTTACTTTGATTAGTTATATCAGGACTCTTATAATATTCTTTAAAAACGTGTTTACCACTAATACAAAGTAATCCTTCTTCTCCATATTTTAATTCTTTTCCTGTTTCTTCATCTATTATTATCGCAGATGTTCCTAATAAAACTTTACCAACTGTTTCTGGTCTTACTTCTAATCCCACTGCATTAGTACTTGCACCTGTAGTTTCCGCATTACCTGAACCATTACATATAACAACAGATGAATTATTATGATCTTTAAAAAATTTTCTTGTTTTGTCATATTGAGAAATTGTTAAAAAGTCTCCTCCAGAAATAAAAGTATTTATTGAAGATAAATCTTGTTCACTAGGAACATTTCTTTTTATAAGTTCTAAAAGTGCTGGACTACCAAAAACAATATTTGGTTTTTTTTCTAAATAGTAACTAATATTTTTATATGATAAATTAGGTGTTAAAATAGCTTGTCTGCCACATAATAAAGACATTAAAGTAGATGTTACAAATCCATATGGATAACTAAATGGAACACAAACTAAACTTTTTTCACCTCTAGCATCTGATAAATGAGTAGAATTTTTCATGTATATACCAGAAGCTAAAATATTTTGATTAGTCAATAATACCGATTTAGGATTGCCGGTAGAGCCACTTGTAAATAGTATTAAAGAATTTTGACTTCCACCATAAATAGTTCTAAATGGCTTTTTGTAATAATCAGCTACAGCTTTCATGTCTTTAAATGATATAAAATCATTATATCCAGACACACTTGACGATGAATCAAATTTTTTAACATTTAAATCTTTTTTGTCTAACGTTATAATTTGTTGCACCCTAGTTCCTTTTTTTATATTTTGATTATATTCCATTGATTTATCATAATTTATAAACAATGGTGATTCAAACAAATTTAAATAATGTTTTATTTCATCAATTGAAGATGAAGCATTCAAAAATGTTGTAACCGCACCAATTCTATTAGCCGCAAGATACACTGTAATTGCTTGAATAAAATTAGGCATACAAACAACAATTATATCATTACTTTTTACTCCTAATTCTTTAAATGATTTAGACAAAATTGCAGCATTATTAATTAATTCTTCAAAATTAATTGTTGTTTCCAAGCAATTAACTGCATCATCACTTTTATAAGCACTACTTATTAATTTTAATGCATTATATATATTAATGCCTGGTATGATAGGATGTTTTTCAAAAAAAGTTGCATCCTGAATATGTGTTTTATCAATAGATGGATATCCTGTTTTTAAATTTTCCATAAACTTCTCCCTTTTTTTCATTTTTCGCCGTTATTCTAACACAAACTAAAAATATTGTCAATTTTATGTATGAAACAATTCAAATTACGTCTCAAATATTAATATACTTGTTTTAAACATTATACCATAATTTATTAAATGTGAAAATATTGTCAATTTGTATTTATTTCTAGACTTTACTTATTTTATATAGTATAATTTTATTAAGGTGATGATATTTGAAAAAAGAAGAAATGAAAAAAATTATTATTATTGTTGTTTGCGTTGCTATATTAGTTTCAATTATACTTTTTATTAAAGGATTAGATAGTACAAAAAGCGATTTAAAAAAAATTGGATATTCTAAAGATGAAATCAATACTATAATTGAAAAATTAAATGAAGAAGAAATTACTAAAATATTGAATATGGATTATAATAAAAATTTAGTTAGTATAATTAATGAACAATATTATATTCCTTATAATTTAGATAGATATTTAAGTTATGCTAACAAAAATGAAAATATTAAAGATGTAATTAGTATTGTTAATGTTGGAGCTGACAGTGAATGGTATACTAATACAAAAGAAGCGAATATTGATGAAGGAATAAAAATGTTAGTTAATAAATTTCATTATTTAAAAGAAGATTATTCTCCAGATGATATAGTATCTATTAGTAATTGGTATGCTTATGAAGGACATTCTACAAAAAAAGAAGTTTATGATAAATATGTAAGTATGTGGGAAGCTGCTAACAAAGAGGGATTAACATTATTAGTTAACTCTTCTTATAGAACATTTGAAGACCAGCAAAATGAATATGATATGTCCAATGATGATTATGCTTCTAGACCTGGATTTTCAGAACATCAAACAGGTTTAGCTTTAGATATTGTAACTTATGATATTCAAGGAAATCAATTTGAAAATACAGATGAATTTAAATGGTTACAAGAAAATGCTCATTTATATGGTTTTATTTTAAGATATCCTAAAGGTAAAGAATACATAACTGGGTATAATTACGAATCATGGCATTATCGTTATGTTGGAAAAGAATTAGCCACTAAGGTAAAAGAAAGTGGATTAACATATGATGAATATTATGCTTATTATTGTGAATATAAAAAAGCTTGTTAAGATAGATTATTCTATCTTTTTTAGTGCATTAAAAAAGTTTAGAATATTTCTAAACTTGCAATTTCAACTTCTTTATTCGTATCTATTTTATAATATATAACAATACAACCTATTATTATTAATATAATTGCTATTATTTTTATAATATCTTTTTTCATTCGTTCCATCCATAAACTTTAATTAAACTAACATAAGGATACGAATAAGCTGAAATAGGATAATTTTCTAAATCAACAGTATTAGAATTAACTAATATATCAATTGTTTTACCATCTTTTTTGTAATCTCCTACTACTATTAAAGCATGTCTAGTAGGACCAGTTGTACCAACATGAATTACATCTCCTGCTTCAGCATAATACAAGTTTTCATCAACTGAAGCACATAATCCATAACCTGTATTATTTAAAGCATATTCTCTAAAATAAGGAACATATGTCCATGTATAAACATATCCTTTATCTATTTCATTTTCATTATAAGTACCATCATACATTTTCCATTGTAAGTACTTTGAAGCACTACCAGTATAATCCATTGGAATACCACCACTATATAAAACTTGAGAAACAAAATTTTGGCAATTTGAACTAAATTCTGTCCATTCTGAATCACGTTTATTTACCCAAACTGTTTGCTTTAAAGCTTCTTCTCTATTATATTCATGATCACAAGTTTTTCTAGTAATACCTGTTCCATTTAAGAAATCATTATAATCTTTTCTATCTTTTTCTAACTTATCATTTATTAAATCTAAATAATCTTGTTTAATTTGATCTAATTTAGCTTTACCACCACTACTATATAAATCTGTTATCATAACAAAGAAATCTTGGACCTTATTATACTTAGTTATTTTATATTTTCCATCTACTTTTTCTAAAGTAAATTCATTTTTAATATTATATATTTTTGATTCTATTTCTTTCATGAAATTAAAATTTAAATAATTGTTTTCTAAAACTGTTACTTGTACTGTATCACCATTAGTAGTTACTTCAGTAAAGTCTAAATCATATTTTGCTTTATCTAAACTTAAATCATTTGGTTTTAATTTTCTAGTTTCAATTAATAAAGATAAAGCTGTTTGATTGATTAAAGCTTGCTCTGAAGTAAAATCTTTAAATAAATATGTCATATCATTTTCTTTTAATTCTTTAATTGAATTATAATAAACATTTAAAAATTCAACTATTACATCTTCTACTTCTTTATCCACTTTAACTGTATATTTAACATTATTTAAATAGTTAGTACCTATTTCGTCCACAATATTTTCTTCATTTGGATTGTCACTAGGATTTTCTGTATTTGGATTGTCACTTGGGTTATTGATATTTTCTTTTTTAGTTAAAATTAAAAACAAGCATACTACTATAATTGTTAATATTACAAATAATATTATTTTAAATTTCATGTTTTTTTTCATATAATTCACCTATAAAAAGTATATCAAAAAAAATATTTTAAAACAAGAATAGTTAATTTTAATTTTTCTTAAAGACATATTCTTTACGAATAATAAAATTTTAGCTATATCAAATTTTTAAATAACAAAACTTAAATATTTAATATTATTTTCATATCATCTATTACTATTCTTATAATCGAATAATATTTCTTCATCAAATTTCTTTAACAAACAAAAAATGATTTATTTTTTTAAATCATTTTTTAATTCTTCTAAAAATATCTTATCTGGCTTAGTATTTAATATTTTAGCTATTTTAAAAGCCATTTTATAAGTTAAATTTCTTTCTTTATTTTCAATTTGCCAATAATAGCATTTGCTAATATTTAAATTATCTGCCATTTTTTGATAAGTATAACCTTTACTAATTCTTAATTCTTGTAATTTTTTAAAATAATCTCGTCCCATATTTATTCCTTTCATTATTATTTTAACATATTTTCTAAATAAAGTACATATATTAAATGTAGTCGTTTTCTATTTGTATATGAGAAGATTTAATTAGGTGAGATAAATGAAAATTGATGAAAATAATAATAAATATATCTACGTAGTTGTTGGAAAAAACATTAGAAGAATTAGAAAGGCTAAAGGGCTTACTCAAGTTCAATTAGCCGATTTAATTCAATATAATGAAGGAACTATCGCTAATATTGAAAACAATAGTTTCCAAACATTCAGTTTAGAATTTTTATATATTATATCTAAAAAATTAAATGTTCCCATGGAAGAATTTTTTAAAGATTTACATTAAAGGTGCGAACAATCTTAATACTGCTCGTTTTAAACTTCTAAATAATCCTATTTTAGTATCTTTTAAAGTTATTTGTCTTGATATTTCTAAAGTTTCAGAAATATCTTTTTTAATGTCTTTTATACTATCTGTTTTATATAATAATATTCCACATTCAAAATGTAAATGTAAACTTCGATAATCTAAATTAACTGTACCTACAGTTGCGATTTCATCATCAACCAAAAATGTTTTAGCATGAATAAATCCTTTAGTATATTCATATATTTTTACACCATTATCTAATAAATTATTATAGTATGCCTTAGTTACTTCGTTTACTATTTTTTTATCAGGTATACCAGGCGTTATAATTCTTACATCAATACCACTTTTAGCTGCTAAACATAAAGAAGTATCTAATTCATTATCAATAATTAAATAAGGTGTTGTAATATAAACATATTTTTTAGCTTTATTAATCATATTTAAGCATATATTTTCACTAACTAATTCATCATCAAATGGACTATCATCATAAGGTTGGACATATCCACTACCTTTTATTTTAATATCTGGTTTAAATTTATTTAAATTTTCTTTAGTATTATTAATATGATCCCACAAATTTAAAAATATATTAGTTAAATTAAATACTGCATCACCTTTTAACAATATACCATTATCTTTCCAATGACCAAATCTTACTTTTTTATTTATATATTCATCTGCTAAATTAATACCACCAGTAATTCCTACATTACCATCAATAACAGTTATTTTTCTATGATCTCTATTATTTAATTTAGCTGTTAAAATTGGTACAAACTTATTAAATGAACATGCTTTAATACCATATTTTTTTAATTCATCGTAATATTTATTCGGTAGTGTTACGATACATCCCATATCATCATAAATAACTCTTACATCCAATCCTTCACTAGCTTTTTGTTTTAAAACATCTAAAATATCATTCCAAAATATACCTTTTTCAATTATAAAATATTGCATAAAAATAAATTTTTTGGCTTTTTTTAATTCTTCAATTAATCTTTTATAATAAACTTCCCCTACCTCTAAATATTCGGTATAGGTATTTTTATATATTGGATAACCTGCATTATTATATATATAGCTAGTTTGGTTATAAAAATTTATATCAGTTATTTCTTTAAGTATATTTTCATCTTGAATTAAAGTTTGTTTCATTTTATTTTTATGTTCTAATAACTTTCCTTTTTTGTTTATTTTATTACCAAATATTAAATATATAAATGTTCCAAAAATAGGAATTGTTAAAACGGGAATAATCCAAGCTATTTTGTAACTAGGATTCGCATTACCATTTATTATTTTTAGTAACACCAAAATTCCTATAATATAGAAAAATATATAAAAATACCAACCATATTCCTCAAATTTATTTAATATTAAAATTAAAACTAATAATTGTATTAATAACAATACTCCTACTATAAAAATTCTATGGGTTAAAAATTTTAGAACTTTCTTAATCATACTACCACCAACTTAATAATACCATATTTTTAAAATTAAATAAAGAAAAAAGAGTTTATTTAAACTCTAAAATCCGATTACTAAACATATGACAAAAAATAATAACCCTAAAACCATAGTTAATCTAGTTATAAATAATTCGCCACCACGTTCTTTTCTGTTAGCAAATAAAGC
>CALVSQ010000007.1 GCA_944359085.1 uncultured Bacilli bacterium
CCTTTAAAAAGATTGTTAGTAGGTGGAATGGATGCTGTATATGAAATAGGTAGATTATTTAGAAATGAAGGAATGGACAGAAATCATAATCCTGAATTTACTACTATTGAAGTATATAAAGCTTATAGTGATTTAGAGGGGATGATGGATTTAACTGAAGGAATTATTGGTAATGTTGCCATGGATGTATTAGGAACATATGATATAAATTGGAAAGGACATAACATATCTTTAAAACCTAAATTTAAAAGAGCACATATGGTAGATTTAATAAAAGAAAAAACTGGTATTGATTTCTTCAAAGTAACTGATATTGAAGAAGCTAAAAAATTAGCTAAAGAAAATGATGTTGAAATTGAAAATCATTTTGGTTATGGCCATATAGTTAATGCTTTCTTTGAAAAATTTGTTGAAGAAACAATTGTAGAACCTACTTTTGTGTTTGGACATCCAATTGAAATAAGCCCATTAGCTAAAAAAGATCCAAAAGATCCTAGATTTACTCAAAGATTTGAATTATTTATTTGCGGTAATGAATATGCTAATGCATTTACAGAATTAAATGATCCAATTGATCAATATGAAAGATTTGAAAATCAGTTAAAAGAAAAAGAATTAGGTAATGATGAAGCTAATGAAATGGATATTGATTATGTTGAAGCATTAGAATATGGTATGCCTCCTGCTGGTGGTATGGGAATGGGTATTGATAGATTAGTTATGATGATTACTAATCAAGAAAATATAAGAGAAGTTATATTGTTCCCACATATGAAGAATAAAAATTAGGTGGTTTATATGAAAAAAATATTTTATTTAGTATTTTTTATAAGTTTGTGTTTTTTAGTAAATGTTAATTTTGTAAATGCTGCAGAAGGATATTGTGAATATTCTTTAACAAATTTTTCTGAAGGAAATAAAATTGAAGATTTAGGTGAGGCATCAATTAAATTTAAAATTGATACTAATAAGAAAAATCATGTAGATATTGAATGGAATATTAATTATAAAAATCAAATTAATAATAACAAACAGTATTATATTACGTTATCTTTTAAAAATATTAAATATATAGTAGATTTTGATGAAAACATACTTTATGATAAAATGATTAAAGGAAGTGAGTTTTCTTGTCCTAATTTATATGGTCTTCTTCTTAATACTGGTGATTTAACATCTTTAACAATTAACACAACATCTTTGGTTGGTGATGGGTCACAAATACAATTAAATTTATTAAAAGAGCAAAAGCCTTCAAATTTAGAACAAGAAAAATTAATAAATCAATGTGGAGTAGGAATTACTGCTGAAAAATATGGATTACCAGAAAATATGACAGTAACTTTTAAAAAATATACAAGTAGAAATGAAGTTTGTGTAAAGTATTTTAAAGGAGCCTCATTTTGTAAGAATTATATAGCAGGAAATGAATTAAATATATCAACTGAAACAGGTTCTATAACTAAATCATTTATTTTTGAAGATAAAGATTTAAAAAAGATATTTAATAACATAACAGCAAATTCAGCAGAATGTATTGATCTTTGGGTAGATAGTAGTCAAATTAATGAGGGAGTTTTTAGAATTTCAACTGAAAAATCAAATAATGGACTCGATACCGAAATCACAACTGGCGGATATGAAGAAACAGTTAAAATTCAACAAATTTTAGATGGAACACAATTTAAAAATTTATTGGGTTCGTTAAGGCCACCATTAGAAACTTTATCAAAAGAAAAATTGGGAGACTCTTTTAATGTACTTGCTCTGCCTTTAACGATTGATGGCAAATCAGCTACTTTAAATGATGTTACAGCTAATGATAAATTATGTAGTGGTAATGATTGTAGTAGTAATGCTTTAGGATATACGGAGCAGGGATTAAAAAATGTTGTACAATATTGTAATATTTTATATGAAAAATATCCATCTTATAAAAATGAACAAAATATTCAAAAAAGAATGGATGAATGTAGTGATTTTTATCAATTTTATGGCGAATTAATTGCCAATGGGATTGTAGAAGATTTTAGTCAAGGCTGTGCAATATTTTCAACTAAATTAAAAGAAAAATTAGTTTGGATATTAGATATAATAAAAATAGCGGGTCCTATACTTGCTTTAGGATTAGGAACTTTAGATTTTGTAAAAGTATTAGCTAACGGAGATGCTGATAAAGAAATGAAAACAGCATTTAAGAGATTTATGACTAGATTAGGTGCTGCAGCGTTATTATTTATAATACCTCTTATCCTAGCTTTCCTTTTAGATGTATTTTTAGGAAATAAAGATGGATATGATCCTGATAATCCATTTTGTGTATATATAGATTGGAATGAGTAAATGAAATTATATGTTGTAAGACACGGCGAAACTATGGAAAATGCTAATAACTGTTTAGTAGGTAGAATAAATAGTTCATTAACTATAAAAGGGAGAGAACAAGCTAAACAAGTAAGTAATTATTTCAAAGACAAAAAAATAGATTTGATAGTAAGTTCACCTTTAGATAGATGTAAAGAAACAGCTCAAATATTAAGTGATAATATACCAATTATATACTCAGATAAATTGTTAGGAAGAGATCATGGTGAATTTACTGGAAAGCCTAGAAATTCTATTAATTTTGATGAATATTGGAATTATAATAAAAATATTCAGTATGAAAAAGCCGAAAGTGTAAAAGATTTATATAATAGAGTTGCTACTTTAATAGAAGAATTAAAAGAAAAATACAAAGATAAAAATATAATTATTGTAACTCATAGTGGAATAATGCGAGTACTTTATTATTATTTTAAAGGAATACCTGATGATGGAATATTAAGTGAAATAACAATAAGAAATTGTGAAGTATTTGAATATGATATATAAGGAGGAAAAATATGAAAATATTATCAGTTAATGCAGGAAGTTCATCATTAAAATTTCAAATGTATGAAATGCCTGAAGAAAAAGTTTTAATTTCTGGAGTATTTGAAAGAATAGGTATAAATGGTAGTTGTTATACAATTAAATTAAATGGTGAAAAGGTAAGTAAAGATGCAATATTAAATAGTCATAAAGATGCGGTTAAAATATTAGTTGAAGAATTAATTGCTAATAATATAATTGCTGATTTAAATGAAATAAAAGGAATAGGTCACAGAATTGTTCAAGGAGCAGACAAATTTGAAAGTTCTGTTGTTATTAATGATGAAGTTTTAAAAACTATTTCTGATTTAAGTTCTTTAGCGCCTTTACATAATCCAGCTGCTGTAATTGGTATTGAGGCGTTTAAAGAAATGATTCCTAATGCTGTAGCTGTTGCAGTATTTGATACTTCATTTCATCAAACTATGGAAGAAGAAACTTATTTATATGCTTTACCTTATGAATGGTATACTGATTATCAGGTAAGAAAATATGGAGCACATGGAACAAGTCATAAATATGTAGCAAATAGACTAAGTGATATATTAAATAAAAAAGATAGTAAAGTTATAGTTTGTCATTTAGGTAATGGTGGAAGTATCACTGCTGTTAAAAATGGTAAATGTGTAGATACTTCAATGGGATTTACTCCTAATGCTGGACTTGTTATGGGAACTAGATGTGGTGATATAGATGCAAGCATAATTCCTTATATGATGCAAAAAACTAATATGACTCCACAAGATATTGATAATGTAATTAATAAAAAAAGTGGATTGTTAGGCATAAGTGGTGTCAGTAGTGATTCTAGAGATGTTGAAAATGGAATTAAAGAAGGAAATAAAAGATGTCTTTTAGCAGAAAAAATATTTGTTAGAAGAGTAGTTGATTATATTGCTAAGTATTATGTACTTTTAAATGGTGTTGATGCGATTGCTTTTACGGCAGGAATTGGCGAAAATTCTATAACTATAAGAAAACAAATAATAGAAAAATTATCTATTTTAGGTGTAGAATTAGATGAGGAAAGAAACAATGTTAGAGGGAAAGAACAATTAATAACTGCTGATAACTCTAAGATTGCTTGTTATGTAATTCCTACTGATGAAGAAGTAATGATTGCTAGAGATACATACAGTTTTATTGAAGGTTAATCCTTCTTTTTTTCTAGACATAATTAATTAAATATAGTATAATTATTGCAGTAGAAAGTGTGATTGTATGAGTTTTAAAAGAATATATAAAGCAATAAAAAAATATGATACAATTGTTATTGCAAGACATGTTGGACCTGATCCTGATGCTTTAGGGAGTTCCATCGGATTAAAGGAAGTAATATTATATAATTTTCCAAATAAAAGAGTTTATGTGGTTGGATCTCCTGCCAGTAGATTTCGTTATATAGGAAATATTGATAAATTAGATGAGATAGATTATGAAAAAAGTTTATTAATAGTAACTGACACACCTGACATAAAGAGAATAGATGGTGTCAATATAAATAATTTTAATTATATAATTAAAATAGATCATCATCCTTTTGTAGAAAAATATGGAAATATTGAATTAATTGATGATAAAGCTAGTAGTGCTAGTCAGTTAATAATTGAATTAATTAAAAATAATAATATGAAAATAAATTCTGAAATAGCATCAAAATTATATATTGGTCTTATTGCAGATACTAATAGATTTTTGTATAGTTATACATCATATAAAACTTTTGAATTAGTAGCATGGTTAATTAAAAAGACTAAATTAGATTTTACTGATTTGTATGGTAATTTATATAATAGACCATTAAGAGAAATAAGATTTTCTGGTTATCTTTCATCTAATTTAGTAGTAACTGAAAATGGATTAGGTTATTTAAAAATAACTGATGAAATTTTAAAACAGTACGAAGTTGATCCATCAACTGCAGGTAATTTAATTGAAAATTTTAACAATATTCAAGAAGTAAAAGTTATTGCTTTTTGTAGTGAAGATAAAGGAAATAACTATATTAAATGTTCTATTAGATCTAAAGGACCTATTATTAATGAAGTTACATCTAATTATAATGGTGGTGGGCATATCTATGCTTGTGGGGCTCGACCAAAAACATTTGCTGAAGTTGATAATATGTTAAAAGATTTAGATGAATTATGTAAAAATTATTAAGGGAGGTTATATTTATGTTAGGAAAATTAACAGATATCTTAAAAAACGAACCATTTTATGTTCCTAATATTTTATTTAAAAATTATCGGAAATTAAATATAACAGATTCAGAATTAATAATTTTAATATATTTAATAAATGCTGATAACACATTTAATCCAAAACAAATAGCTAAAGATTTAAATTTTAAGTTAAATGAAACCATGGATTTAATCAATTCTTTAATAGAAAAAAATATAATAAAAATAGATATTATAAATAAAAAAGTAAGAGAGGAAATAATTAATTTAGATGAATTATATAATAAATTAGCTTTTATTGTAATAGATGGCAAAGAAAAAAAATCAAATAATTTATTTGATATATTTGAAAAAGAATTTGGAAGAACTTTATCTCCTATGGATTATGAAATAATAAGTGATTGGCAAAAAGATTTTGATGATAAATTAATTTTATTAGCGTTAAAAGAAGCAGTATTTAATAATGTAACAAATTTAAGATATATAGATAAAATTATTAGAGATTGGAATAAAAAAGGTATTAAAACAGAAGAAGATGTTATAAATGACAAAAAAAAATTTGAAAGTAAAAAATCAAATAAAAAATTATTTGATTATGATTGGTTAAATGAAAGAGATAATTGATTATTTAGATGAATTAATACCTAATCCAAAATGTGAATTAAATTATAATAAAGATTATGAATTATTGATTGCTACTATGTTAAGTGCTCAAACGACTGATAAAAGAGTAAATGAAGTAACTGAAGTATTATTCAAAAAATATCCAAATTTAGAAGCTTTAAGAAAATCTGATATTAATGATATAATAAAGATCATTAAACCGATTGGAACTTATAATAAGAAAGCTAAAAATATAATAGATATAGCTAATAAATTAAAAGAAAAAAATGATATTGTTCCCAATGATAGAGAATTTCTAGAAAGTTTACCTGGAGTAGGTAGAAAAACTACTAATGTTGTTTTAAGTAATATTTATAATGTTCCTTGTATTGCGGTTGATACTCATGTTCATCGCGTAAGTATTAGATTAGGAATAGCTAATAAAAATGATGATGTATATACTACTGAAAAAAAATTATCTAAAAAATTTAAAGACTATGATTTATGTAGACTACATCATCAATTAGTTTTGTTTGGTCGTTATTATTGTAAAGCTATTAATCCAAACTGTGAAAATTGTAAATTAAAAAATATATGTAAAAAAGAAGGGTAATTCCTTCTTTTAATTTATTTGAACTAATTTAATTAACGTATCACTATAACTTCCATATTTAATATGATAAGTTATTGTATATGTATCTGGGGTATCTGTATTTATGTAAGATGTACTGTTAAATACTTGATTATCTGAATTTCGCATAACTGTACATGTGATAGTGGCTAAATTGGTAATATCAGTAGTTCCATTTAATAAAACGATAACTGGTTTTTCAGGTTCATTATATTTTTGACCAACAGATAATGTAATTGTTGAATTACCATTTAACTGACTACTAACAATTGAACTATCACTAGTTTCTACTGTAAATTCTGCACCACTACTAGCATTACTTTTAAATATACTATAACTTGATTTAACAACAAATGTAGTTGATTCAGTAACTGGATAAACAAAACTTGTATTACTTGTAGTTGTAATTAATTTTAAATTTCCTGTACTATCTTTTATATAAACATTATAAACAACAGAACCAATATTTTTTTGATTGTAACTTAAATGAGAATTAAGTTGTTCTTGTCTAGTTTTTTCATCAGTATATAATTTTGTGTATAATTGATTAAGATAATTATTATCAATAAAATCAGGTGTACTAATAGGGTCCCAAGATAGAGTATTATTAGTATAATTTAAATTAGAAACGTTAGCTAATTGACTATATCTAGTAGATACTTCAGTGGGCTCAAAACCTTTTTTAAAATAAGCTGTAACTTTTTGTGATTCAGGTGTATATTCACTTGCTAACATAGCAGTAGGTAATCCATATTCAACTTCTAATTTAACAACACTATCGGGTTGTTCCCAAGTTGATTTTTCTGTATAAACAGATTTAGCTATAGTTTGGAATACATCTTTAATATTATAGTTATTGACAGTCATATAATGTTCTTTACTTAATTCTTCATAACCATACCAAACTGTTATTGCATATGAATCATTAAAGCTTGCGATTAATTTATCTTTTATAGCATTTGATGGATAATCATATTTATCAATAATATTAGAAGGTAAGTTATTGGTTCCAGACTTACCTGCATAGTTAACTCCATTAACATTTCTTCCGATTGCATAACTTGATGTATCTTCTAATATTTTAGTAATCATATATGCTGTAGATTCACTCATTGCTTTTCTAGTAACTGGTTTAACTTCATATGTTTTACCAGATTCAGTAAATTCAACTTTTGTAAAACTATGAGGTTCAATATAATAACCACCATTTGAGAATGCAGCATAAGCAGTAGCTAAAGTAACTAAAGTATCTCCTTCATAACCACCAAGTGCATGGGTTTCATACATTGTTCCAGGATTTAATCCTAAATTAGTTACAAATTTTGTTATATTAGATTGATTATTTTGTTGGAAAGCTTTGACTGCTGGGATATTTCTTGAATGTTTTAAAGCTTCATGTAATGTTTGAAAGTTATAATATTTACCATCCCAGTTTTTTAAAGTAGTACCATCTGAATAAGCGTAAGGTTCATCAGTAAATGGTGTATAAGTAGACCAATTATTATACTCAATACCAGGTCCATAATCATATAAAGGTTTAGCTGTAGAACCAATTTGTCGAGGAATATTAGTAAAGTTAACTCCTTTTGCAACACGGTTTCTTCCGCCACCAACAGCTTTGATTTCACCTGTATTAACATCTATAACAACGCTTGCAGCTTGTACTTCATCATTTTCCCATTTATACAATGACCCATTCATAACACCAGACATTGTGTCTTGCATATTTTTATCCATTGTTGTATATATTTTCATTGGAACTTCATAAGGATCTTGACCAGTTCTTTCAATAACTTCTTCTACAACTGTATTAATGAAATCAATATATGTATTTGAATCACTTTCTACTTCTTTATCAACTAATAATTCTTCAACGGTAAGTTCTTTAGCAATATTATATTCTTCTTCATTAATGTAACCATGTCTTAACATCAAACTTAAAACAGTTTGTCTTCTTTGTTCACATGCTTCAGGGTAGATATATGGATTATAAGCATTAGGAGCTTGGAATAAACCGGCAATCATAGCTGCTTCAGCAATATTCAATTCACTAGCATGTTTACCAAAGTAATCCATACTTGCTTGTTCAACACCACGATTTCTACTTCCTAAATTGTTAGAATTGACATAAAATTCAATTATTTGTTCTTTGGTATAATGTGTTTCAATTTCAAAAACTGAAACATAAATATCTGTAAATTTACGAATGATACCTTCAATACCTTCAGCTTCTGTTGATGTAAATGCATTTTTAGATACTTGCATAGTTAAAGTTGAAGCACCACCGCCACCTTTACCTAAAAGTTGAGTGAAAGATGCTTTTAAAAATCTTGGTAAGTCAACACCACTATGTTGGAAAAATCTTGAATCTTCTGTAGCAATAATTGCATCGATTAAAGATTGTGATAATTGATCATAAGTAACTTTTTCTCTTAATTCATCACCGATTTTAGCAAATTCATCACCATTAGCTAAATACAATATAGAGGCATCTTTGTTATATAATTTTTCTTCAGTAAATTTTGGAGCAGTCATAATTATATAAACACCAAATGACATACCTAAAATTAAACAGAATATAGCAAAAGAAAAGCCAAAAATCATTAATGATTTAAATATTTCTATTTTACTTGTTTTTTTCTTTTTTTTCTTAGTTACAAAGAAATATATCATTCCTATAAATAACATTAATAATATAGTTGGAACAAAACTTATTGTTAATGATCCTATGATTAAAATTATTAGGCTAATTAAAGCAGTAATAATTATTTTTTTATTTTTTTTAAAGAATTTTTTCATTTTTATCTCTCCTTAATTACATCTATTATTTTTAAATAATCTAAGTATGGGTTATATCCTTGTTTAATTAAATAACCATTTTGTATAAAATATTCTTTTGGAATAGATTTACGCTTATTATTATCTAAAAAATTTTCTAATTTGTCAATTTCTAACAAATATGTTTCTTTATCAAGTATAAATCTAACAATAATAAATCCGATTCCACCACATTTTTTAATTTTTTTTAAATGTTCTATTTGATGAGCATGAATATTAGCTAGAGGAAAATAACTTTTTCTTGTTTCTTTTGCTTCGAAATCGATATATTTACCTTTATATATTCCATTGTAATCAGTAGTTGAAGGTGTCATAAAGTGTGCTTCTTTTATGACTGCATCTTTTCTATTTTTATAATCTACTTTATTGATTACAATAGGGGTAGGCTTTTTATAAATAACGGCCATATCATTATTACGATAATAAAGGTTAGTATCATTTAATTCTTGTTCTAAAGTCATACCACGGTTACTAGCGCTTATTTTAAATGTTTTTTTAATACCGTTTGGATAATTCATCTATCTCACCATTATTATTATACTATATTTATAAAATAATTTAAACTAATTTTGACATGTTTTGTCGAATTTAATGCATTATTTACATATGTGTGGTTTAATAAAAATAGGTGAGATTATGGATCATATAGAAGGCATTTTTAATAATATGATAGAGGATATTAAGTTCATCAAATTAGCTACTTATTTTAAAAATATAAGAAAATAATTTGGTTGACAAAATATCCTTTTTTGTTATATAATCTATTTGGGTGATATTAGATGTATCAAGATCGAATAATGTTGACCGTTAAAGATATATTTGAAAAAGAATTTAAGTTGGATACAAGGGGGTATCGTCCACAAGAGGTGGACAAATTCTTAGATATAATCATGCGTGATTATGAAGAATTTATGGCTATTAATAAAGAACTTTCTAATGAAATAAGAGATTTAACTAATGATAATATGAAGTTAAAGCAAGAAATTAGAAGTTTAAAAATGAAATTAGATATTTTAAAAGAAAATGCTGATAGTGATTCTGGAAGTAATAGTGTCGATGTTTTAAAAAGATTATCTAATTTAGAAAAAATTATATATGGTAAAGAATAATACTTGACAAACGCTGCATTTGATGTAGAGGAAAGTCCATGCTTGCACTATCCTGAGATGGTAGTAGTGATTGTGCATAGGGAAAAAATAACCTATGGTAGGTTTTAACCTAACGGCATCGAAATAATCCTATAAGGATTAAATTAGATATAAAGTGCCACAGAAACGATGCTTCTAGTAATAGAAGAATGAAACGCGGTAAACCCCACAAGCAAGAAACCCAAATTATGGTAGGGGAGTTTAAATAAGGGAATTAAACTTTATTTAGAACCAATTTATTGGTAGATAGATGTTTGTCGCTCTATTTAGAGTACAGAACATGGCTTATAAGTATTATTTTTTTTATTTATGAGGTGACTTATGAAAGAAATAGGTGAAAAATTAAAAGAGGCTAGGGAAAGCATAGGAGTTTCTGTTGAAGAAGCAGCTGAAGATTTAAAAATATCTGCCTCACAAATTACAGATATAGAAAATGGTAATGTAGAACATTTTCAAGATGTATTTAATTTAAAATATTTTATTAGAGATTACGCTAAATATTTAGGATTGAATAAAGAAGAAATTGTTGATGATTTTAATGAATATTTATTTGATTATACCTCAAAGTTATCTTTAGATGATATAAAAAAAGAAAGTAAAAGTAAACAAGAAAATAAAATAAAATCGCCTTATACTATTGAAAGAAAAAGTGAAAAAATATATCAAAATATTATTTATATAGCAATAGTAGTAATATTTTTAACTATAGTAGTGTTACTTTATACAATAATAAAAGAAGACGATAAAAATAATGATAATTTAGTTTATGGAGGTATATATGAGCTTACCAAATAAAATAACTAGTTTAAGAATTTTTATGACTATTTTAATAGTTTTAATTTTAATTTTTCCATTTGATGCAGTAGGATTAACCGCAACAAAATTATTTATAAATGAATCAATTGTTATTGATGTTAAATATTTTATTGCAGGAATTTTATTTATTTTAGCATCATTAACAGATTTTTTAGATGGATATATTGCTAGAAAATATAATATGATTACTGATTTAGGTAAAATGTTAGATGCAATAGCTGATAAGTTCTTGGTAAATTCTGTTTTGATTATATTGGCTAGTCAAGGATTGATTCATCCAATAATTCCAGTTATTGTTGTTACTAGGGATACAGTTGTTGATATTATTAAAATGATTGTTGGTAGTAAAAAAGAAGTTGTAGCTGCAATTAAATCAGGAAAGTTTAAAACTGCATTTTTAATGTTAGGTATTGTTTTAACATTATTTAATAATTTACCTTTTGAACTATATAATATAAAAGTTTCAGATGTATTATTAATTATTGCTACTGTACTTAGTGTATATTCTGGAATGCAATATTATCAAATGAATAAAAAAATAATTTTAAGTTAAATTATTTTTTTTATTATTAAATACAAATTTTTGTTCGCTTTTGTATTGACTTTTGTTTTTTTTTAGTTTATAATGTGATTGTAGGAGTTAAAATTAGGAGGAAATTATGACAAAAAGTAATGACAAAACTTTAGATCAAGTTTTACAAGATATAGAAAAACAATTTGGAAAAGGATCTGTTATGAAATTAGGTTCTAATGAAGTTAGACAAATAGATGTTATTCCAAGTGGTTCAATAGCTTTAGATATGATATTAGGAATAGGTGGATATCCTAAAGGAAGAATAATTGAAATATATGGTCCAGAATCAAGTGGTAAAACTACTTTTGCTTTACATGCTATAGCTGAAGCTCAAAAATTAGGTGGAAGAGTAGCTTTTATTGATGCTGAAAATTCATTAGACCCACAATATGCTCAAAAACTAGGCGTTAATATAGATGAATTATTATTATCACAACCAGATAATGGTGAACAAGCATTAGAAATATGTGAAGCATTAGTTAGAAGTGGTGCTATTAGTGTTATTGTTATTGATTCAGTAGCAGCATTAGTACCACAAGCTGAAATTGAAGGTGAAATGGGAGATTCTCATGTCGGATTACAAGCTAGACTTATGAGTCAAGCATTACGCAAATTAGCAGGTGTCATAAATAAAACAAATACTGTTGCTATATTTATTAATCAATTAAGAGAAAAAGTTGGTGTAATGTTTGGAAATCCTGAAGTAACACCAGGTGGAAGAGCATTAAAATTTTATTCTTCAATTAGATTAGAAATAAGAAGAGCAGAACAATTAAAATTAGGTACTGATATAGTTGGTAATAAAACTACTATTAAAGTAGTTAAAAATAAAATGGCTCCACCTTTTAAATCATGCACAGTTGATATAATGTATGGCGAAGGTGTATCTCATGAAGGTGAATTAGTTGATTTAGCAACAGAAGCAAATATAATTGAAAAAAGTGGTGCTTGGTATTCTTATAAAGGTGAAAAAATAGGCCAAGGTAAAGAAAACGTTAAAGAATTGTTAAAGAAAAATAAAGAGTTGGCTAATGAAATAGAAGATAAAGTTAGAATACATTATGGGTTAAAGAAAGAAATAAAAAAAAGTAATGCTTGATATTATTTTAAACTATTTACTAATTAATTTTGTAAATAGTTTTTTTATTAAATTAACCAAATATTTTTTATATTAATTGACATTTTATTTTGTTTATTATAAAATTGTTATATATATAAGATAGGGTGTGGAATATGAAATTAAAAATAAAAAAAGGATTTACTCTTGCTGAATTATTAGGAATTATAATTATTTTAGGCGTAATTACATTAATTACATTTCCTATAATTAATAAAAATATTAAAGATAGTAAACTTGATGCATATAATGCTCAAGTCAAGATAATAATAGAAGCTGCAAAAAATTGGGCAATAAATAATTCTAATAGATTGCCGGAAATAAGTAGTGCAAAAGAAGAATATGTTTCTGTTTTAGAATTAATTTCAACAGGATATTTAAAAGATACGAATGATAATAAAATAATAAATCCTATAGACGAAACAAAGACTATGGATGGTTGTGTTGTGATAAACTATAGTGAAACCTATAATCAATATATTTACAATTACAATGAAGAATGTACTTCTAAAGAAGAAGTAAACGATTTAATAGTTTTTAATGGCGAGGAAAATGATAAAGTTTTAATTGGTAATGAATATATAGATTTAGGGGTAACTGTAACAGACAAATTTAAAGATGAACAAGTAAATATATTTACTGAAATTTTTTGTGAAGGTGAAGTAGTTGATAAAATAAATACTAATTCATTTAAAGTTTATCAAATTAAATATTATGCTACCTCAGGGATGTATGAACAAACTTTAATAAGAAATGTTGAAGTATACGATGATATAGCGCCAGTTATAATGGTAAATGGCAAAACTGAAAATCAAACAATAACATTAGAATTAAATTCAGAATTTACGGTACCAGAAGCTGTAGTAACGGATAATAGTGTATTTGAAGGAAGTCCTTATATAACAACTGTAAATGTTGATAACAAGTTGAACGTTGGACAAGAAGGTACTTATCAAATAATTTATACTGCTTATGATTATAAAGGTAACTCATCTACTTTGATATTAGAAGTAAAAGTATTTAAAGTATATTTTTCTATATCAGTACAGCAAACAGCAGGTGGAACTATTTCAGTTTCTAAAAATACTGCTAGAAAGGGCGAAACAGTAACAATTACTGCTGTGCCTTCCCCAAATTATTTATATTCCGGTGCAGTTGTATTAAATACTAAAGGTGAAACAGTAATGAATTTATTGGCAAACCAAAAATCAATTCAAGTTCCTGATTTTGATATTATCATTAGGCCAAATTGGATAATAGCACCAGAAATTACAAAACAACCTAGTGATGTTTCTGTTACTTATAATGTTAATAGCGCTGTTTCTTCAGCAACGTTTGAAGTTGCATTAAACAATGTTCCAGGAGCAACTTATCAATGGTATAAAACAACTAATACAACTGCAACAGGTGGAACACCAATATCCGGTGCTACTGGTAGAATATATACTATTGCTAAAGAATCAATTTCTCCTGCAATTCATAAGACATATTATTATTGTGAAATTAGATTACCTTCTGGTGCCATTCTTACTTCACGCGCTGCAAAGTTATCAGTTCCTTATTATTTTATGAGTGGTTGTGTAACCGCATCTACAGGAGCTAATTCTGAAAATTCTAGGACATCAAGTAGTTATAATTTAAATACATATTTTACTAATTATCGTTATACAAATTTACATGCAAACTCATCTGGAGCATATAATGATTCATGCAGTGGCACTAATGAATGTGGAGCTAATTGTAATGGATCTGCAGGTGGAATTGCACAAGCTAATATTGGCGGTCAAACAACAAATTTTAATGGTAATTTAAATTTAAATATTTCAGGTTATTCTAATAAAACAGTTTATTTCTATGTTTATGCACGCGCAAGTGGAACTTGTCATTCTGGATGTTCTTGTTATGATCTTACTTGGAAAACTTCTGTTTGTAGTGCTTATATCGATTAAAATAATTTATATTAAGTAAGTGATATCTACTTACTTTTTTGTAAATTCTTATAATACATAAAAAAACTATTAACCAAAATACTTTGTTAATAGTTTTTAATTTTTTACCATGTTCCCAATATATTACAGTTGCTACTTTCTGGCATTGGATTAGGCATTTGCATTCTTACAATCATAGGAATTTTAAATGCTCGTCCGAAGGCCATACATGTACCGGGTTGTAAACTTTTTTGCTTTTCAATTATATCCATACTAATATTTGGTAACATTTTTTGAATATATTCAACATCTAATGGGTGAGTGATTTTAAATATTAAGAAATTAGCCATTTGTGATATAACAGTATCTGATAATTCAACTGGTCTTTGAGAAATCAAATCTAATATAAGACCATATTTTCTTCCTTCTTTGGCAACTCTATCAAATATATTATAACCAATTAAGAAGGTATCATTATCTTTTTGAACATATCTATGAGCTTCTTCTAAGAATATATGAAATGGAATAGTTGCACGATTACTCATACCTTTAACATAATTAAATAATAATTTAGTGTATGCTTTAGTTACAAATTTAGCAAACCAATCTTCTACATCTTCTAAATTAAAGTTTACAATTTGAGCCTTACGATTATTACTTGTTATCAAACTAGCTATAAACTGATCTCTTGTCATAAATTGTGGAACAGCAAAATATCTAGAATATTCACTAATTAAAATGGAATGTAGTCTAACTTTTAATGCAATAGCTCCACTATAAGCTTTTTCGTTACGTAATAATCCTTCTGATATTAAAGTGAAATTTAGAGCCTTTTCTAAATCTTCTAATGTAAAATAATTTATTTTTTCTTCTTCATATTGATCTAAATTTTCATCAATAAAACTTGAAACATATTCAGATAGTAAAACACTTTCTGAAAAATTATCTTGATCATTAATTAAAAAGCAATCTCTAAATTTTCTGGTATATCCAACACCTTGAACTACAGCATCTGGATTAAATTGTGGAGTAGAACAAGAATTGAAAATAGCAAAAACATCATTTCTTTTACTACTAGCACTTTGGTTAGTGTATAAAATAGTCATTATAGCTTTGGCTATTAAATGATTTTTATATTTTAAAGACATATCATCACTAGAGGCAAATATTTTAACTAATTTTACCATTCGTTCAATTATTGGTAATTGTGAATGATCATCAGCACTTAATAAAATTGCAAAGTCATCATTATCTAGTAACCAGAGTGGTATTTGTAAAGGTTGTCCATTTTTATCTTGTTTATTTGTAGTATAATACTTAAATTGATAATTAGGATTAATTTGATTAAAATTGGTGAATGCATTATGATATTCTCCATAAGCATCAAATATAAAAATATTTGCTTTATATGGTTGAAAATTAGGATTAGCAAATACATTTTGTAAAAGTCTTGCTACACCACATGATTTACCAGAACCACTATTACCAAATATAGCCATATGATTAGAAAATAAATCATTAATATTTACCATAATTGGATAGTTATCATATAAAGCACTAGTTCCTAGCATAAATGTTTCTTTACTATTTTCGCCAACTATTATTTTTAATTCTTCGGCGTTAATCATTCGTACTTTAGATTCCATAGTAGGTTTTCTTATAACACCACCAACAAATTGATTATTAACAATTTCTCCTAAAAATCTAATTCTAATTAAATCGTTGCTAATATCGTCAATTTCTCCTAAAACTTTTTTGTTTGTATCTTCAAAAATAACGTGCATATTCATTAAACTAGTAGGAATCTTAACATTTTGAGGTACTTGAACATTCGCACTATTATTACTTATATATACTATTTTTCCTAGCATATTTAATCACCCTTCTATTCTAGAAATAATTATACAATATTTTAGAAAAAAAATCTACTATTTTTTGCTTGACTTATTGTTGTTTAAATATTAAAATAATAATAGAGTGAATAACTCTAGAAAGTGGAGGTAATATATGAACGATGTTATACTCTCCATTTTATTGATAATATTGGGACTTTTTGTCGGAATCATAATAATGATTGTACTAAATTATGTTAAAAATAATTTATCAGGTAAGAAAGCAGAATCTATTATAGATAAAGCAAATAAAGAAGCTGATAAAATAAAAAGAAATTATTTATTAGATGCTAAAGAAGAAGCACATAAATTAAAAATAGAAACAGAAAAAGAAATAAAAGAGAAAAAAAATGAAATAAAGGAATCTGAAGAAAGATTACTTTTAAGAGAAAGTAATATTGATAAAAGAGATCAAACATTACAAAATAGAGAACAAATGTTAGAAGAAAGAGAAAATAATTTAGTAAATAAACAAAGAGAAATTCAAAAAGAACAAGATAAAGTGGAGGATATTAAAAAACAACAAGTTGAATTGCTAGAAAAAATAGCAGGATATTCTAAAAATGAAGCAAGAGATCTAGTACTTAAAAAAGTAGAAGAAATGATGAATTTAGAAATTGCTGCTTACATTAAAGATAGGGAAGTAGAAGCAAAATTAGAAGTTGATAAAAAAGCTAAAAGTTTATTAATAAGTGCTATGCAAAAATATGCTGGTGATGTAGCGGGTGATCAAACTGTTACAGTTGTTAATTTACCAAGTGATGATATGAAAGGTAGATTAATAGGTAGAGAAGGTAGAAATATTAGATCTATTGAAGCTGTAACTGGAGTTGATTTAATAATTGATGATACACCAGAAGCTATTGTTTTATCAAGTTTTGATCCATATCGAAGAGAAATTGCAAGAGTTGCAATTGAAGCTTTAATTAAAGATGGAAGAATTCACCCTGGAAGAATTGAAGAAATATATGATAAAACAGTAAAAGAAATGAAATTAAAATTATTGGAATATGGCGAAGAAGCTTTATTTGAATTAGGTATAACTAAAGTTGATCCTGAATTACAAGAATTATTGGGTAAGTTATATTTTAGAACAAGTTTTGGTCAAAATGCTTTAAAACATTCAATTGAAGTTGCCCATTTAGCTGGTATTATGGCTGGTGAATTAGGAGAAAATGTTGCTTTAGCTAAAAGAGCAGGATTATTCCATGATATTGGTAAAGCTATTGATCATGAAGTAGAAGGATCACATGTTGATTTAGGTGCTTCTTTAGCTAAAAAATATAAAGAAAATGACATTGTAATTAATGCCATTGAATCACATCATGGTGATAAAGATGCAACAAGTATTATTTCTGTTTTAGTTGCAATAGCTGATGCTTTATCCGCATCACGTCCTGGTGCTAGAAATGATTCATTAGAAAATTATGTTCAAAGATTACAAGAATTAGAAAGCATTGGAAATGAAATACCAGGTGTAGACAAATCATATGCTATGCAAGCTGGTAGAGAATTAAGAGTAATCGTTAAACCTGATAAAATTGATGATGCAGCAAGTTATAAAGTTGCTCGTGATATTAAAAATAAAATTGAAGAAACTTTACAATATCCAGGAACTATTAAAGTTATTGTAATTAGAGAAACAAGAGCTCAAGAAGAAGCAAAATAGTAGAAATTAATCTACTATTTTTTTATCGATAATATGGTCCAGGTCCATAGTATGGATATGGTGGGTATGGATAAATAGGACGGTTATATGGTGGACGCCAGAAATTAGGTGCTAATGCAGCTCCGGTTACACCACCTAATAAGAATGGAAATGCAAATCCACCAATAAATCTTTCATCTGTTGGATATTGTGAATTATTTTTATAATTCATATTTTGATAATTAGGATACATAATAAAACTCCTTTCAATTTAGTCTATGAAATATAGAAAAAAAAGTGAAATATTTCATATATTTAAATAGGTGAAAAAATGAAAAAAATATTTGAAAGTATTGGTTTTATAACTTTAATATTATTTAGTTTTGTTTATACTAATAAAATAACAACTGTTATAAAAGAAAATGATGATATTTTAGAACAAATAAAAAGTATTGAAAATCAATATAAAACAGAACCAATAAACGCTATAATAAATGAAAATACTATTATAACAGGAGTGTCTGGTAGTCAAATTGATATCCAAGAAAGTTATAAAAAAATGAAAAAAACTAATCAATTTAATACTAATTTATTAGTATATGAAAAAATAAAACCAACAATAAGTGTTAAAAATAATTATGATAAATATATAATTAAAAGTAGTAAAAATGCTGTTAGTTTGATATTTTTAGTTGAACAACATAATGATATAAATAAAGTACTTACTATTTTAGATAAATACGATATAAAAGCTAATTTTTTTACTGATGGTAATTGGTTTGAAGATAATAATAACAAAGTAATTTCATTAATTGAAGAAGGACACATAGTTGGTAATTTAGGTTATAATTATGATTATAAAGTAAATGGCGTTAGTTGGATGAATACAATTGTTACCAAAATTGGTAATCAAAATGATTCTTATTGTTATGTTGAAGAAGAAAATGAGGAAGCCTTAAATATATGTAAACAAAACAAAAGTTATACTATTATGCCTAATATAATAGTGAAAAATAATCCTTTAATTACAATTAAACAAAATTTAATTAATGGAAGCATTATTTCTTTAAAAATAAATGATAATGTAATTAATGAATTACCACTTATAATTCAATATATTAATTCAAAAGATTTAAAGATTTTAAATATTGCAGAATTATTGGATGAATAATTCTTTTTTTGTGTTATAATAGGTAACAGTTTTGAAGGAAGTGGTTTTTTTGAAAAAATATAACTTGCCAGTAATTCTCTTGAATGGGATAATTTTATTACCTAATAATAAATTAAAGTTAGAATTTGATTCAAAGAACACTGATAATAACGTAATTGATATGTCAGTTTTGTTTCATAACAATAATATATTAGTTGTTAGCGAATATAGTACAAACAAAGAAATAGGCGTTTTAGCTAAAATAAAAAATAATTTAGAACTTCCTAATGGTAATACTAGAATAGAGATAGTAGGAATAAAACGAGTAAAGATTGTAGAATTTTTAAATCTTTCTAAAACCAACGAACCATTAGAATCAATTGTTAGTGAATTTAATATTTCAAAAATAGAAAATGAAGATATAATAATATCTAAATTGAAAAAGGAATTAAAAGAATATATAAAATTAATTC
Source organism: uncultured Bacilli bacterium (assembly GCA_944359085.1). Classification (GTDB taxonomy): domain Bacteria; phylum Bacillota_I; class Bacilli_A; order RF39; family UBA660; genus Faecisoma. Next base: position 19,915 of record CALVSQ010000007.1, read on the forward strand.
CTTATGTTAGTAATAGTGTTTTAGATGTAATTGAAAAGGAAAAAGACTTAAGTAAATTTGTTGATATAATCACTTCTAATGTAATTACTGATAGAAAAAGAATTATGGAATATTTAAAAACTGTTGAACCTTTAAAACGTGCGGAAATGTTATTGCAAGATATTTATTTAGAAAAAGAAAGATTTCAAATAGAAAGAAATTTGGATTTAAAGGTAAAAAAGGAATTAGATGACAATCAAAAGGAATTTATTTTAAAAGAAAAATTAAAGTTTATAAAAGAAGAATTAGGTGAATATTCTTCTAAAGATGTAGAAATTGAAAATTTAAAGAAAAAAATTGAACAATTAGATTGTCCTAAAAAAATAAAAGAAAGATTAAAATATGAATTAGACAGATATGAAAAAAATAGTAATCTTTCACCTGAATCTAATGTAATAAGAGATTATATAGATTGGCTATTAAATTTACCTTGGAATAATTTTACTACTGATAATAAAGACTTAAAAAAAGTAAAAGAAATTTTAGATAATTCTCATTATGGGTTAAAAGAAGTAAAGGAAAGAATAATAGAGTATTTAGCAGTTAGGCAAATGAATAGTAATTCTAATGGACCAGTTATATGTTTAGTTGGGCCACCAGGTGTAGGAAAAACATCATTAGCTATTTCTATAGCTAATGCAATTAATAGAAATTTTGTAAAAATATCAGTTGGTGGTATAAGTGATGAGGCTGAAATAATAGGTCATCGAAAAACATATATCGGAGCTAGTCCAGGACGAATAATAACATCATTGAAAAAAGCTAAAACAAATAATCCTTTGATATTAATAGATGAAATTGATAAAATGAATAAGAATTATCATGGTGATCCTGCAAGTACATTATTAAATATTTTAGATAAAGAGCAAAATAAATATTTTAGTGATAATTATATTGAAGAAGAATTTGATTTATCTAATGTTTTATTTATTTTGACAGCTAATTATATTGAAGATATTCCAGAAGCTTTAAAAGATAGATTAGAAATAGTTAATATATCAGGATATACAGAATTAGAAAAAATAGATATTGCTTATAAGTATTTATTACCAAAAATATTAAAAAATAATGGATTAAAAGAAAATTTTGTTAATATTAATCAAGACACTATTTTAAAAATAATAAGAAATTATACTAAAGAAGCAGGAGTAAGAGAACTAGAGCGACAATTAGATAAAATAATAAGAAAAATAGTTACACAAATAGTTTTAAATAATATTAAAATTAATAAAATTAATATAGATAGTAAAAGTTTATTAAAATATTTAGGTAATGAAAAATATAAATATAATAAAAAATCTAAATCTCAGGTTGGTGTAGTAAATGGATTGGCTTATACAATTTATGGTGGAGACATTTTACCTATAGAAGTAAATTATTTTAAAGGTAAAGGTAATTTAGTTTTGACAGGAAATTTGGGTAATGTTATGAAAGAAAGTGCAACCATAGCTTTAAATTATGTAAAAGCTAATTATAAAAAATATGGCATTAATTATGAAGTTTTAACTAATAATGATATTCATATCCATGTTCCTGAAGGTGCAATAAAAAAAGATGGCCCAAGTGCAGGTATTGCTTTAACATTAGCTATTATTAGTGCGTTAACTAATAAAAAAATATCTAGTGATATAGCTTTAACGGGAGAAATAACTTTAAGGGGTCATGTTTTAGCGATAGGTGGTTTAAAAGAAAAAGTTATTGGTGCATTACGAGCTGGTATAAAAACAATAATTATACCTAAAGATAATTTAGATCAACTAAATGATATTCCAAAAGAAGTAACAGAAAATATTAAATTTATAATGGTAAAAGAATTTAAAGAAGTTTATGAGGTGATAAAAAATGGAAAATGACAAAAATTTTGAACATTATTTTTATATCAAACTTATTCAGGGGATTTTATTCAATGAAAAAATGTATGATGATTTTTTAAATCATAAATATGATGAGTACACTAGAAACATCAAGTTTGTTGATATGTTTGCTGATTATGTTGATATGTGCATTCAATCACAACTATTAGAATCTGAAGAAAAACAAAGAGTTTATACAATAATATCTAGAATTAGAAATTTTATTTCTGATGATGATTTAGAATTTAAAAATAGTTGTATAAAAATGTATAATATAATAATTAAATCTTTAAATAGTTTTATAAATGTTACAAATAATCGTTTTTATCTTAATGAAATAAATAAAAGATATGGTTTAAAAAATTCTAGTGAAAGATATATAAATAAATTTAAAACATTTATAAAAAGATCAATTGGATTTGATTTTCCTATATTGATGTTTCATTTAAATGAATTAGATGAACAATCATTTTTGGAAAAAGCAAATGAATTAATAATGAATGAATATTATTTTGCTAGTGTAAATGCAATAATTCATGAATATCCTGAAATTTTAAAAAATAAAACATTTATTGAAAGATTAAAGAAAATTATTATGTTGAATAAGAAAAATGCAGCTATGTTGTTAGAAAAAAGTTTTGATGACAAATTATTTGTATTAAGAAGTAATGCGTCTTATGAAAAAAGATTTTTATAAAAATAAATTAAATAAGACTAAAACTTCTTTTTTTTCATATACTTAATTAGGAGTGATAATATGAAAAAAACAGTACCTTTAAAAAAAGAATTGAATTTTAAAAATCATTTAGCTGAAATAGTAAGTATTGCTTTAGATCATGAATTAAATTTAGAAGATAGAGTTATTAAGGGAAATCTAATTGTAAGTGGTAGTTATAAAATTAATGATACAAGTGTTAATACAGAAGAATTTAAGTTTAATATACCTGTTAATATTGAAATGAGTGATAGGTATAATTTAGAAAATATGACTATTGATATTGACGATTTTTATTATGAGATAATAAATAATAATATTTTAAGTGTAGCTATTGAAATAGGATTAGATAATTTAGAAGAAACGCTACCACCTTTTAAGTATGAGAAAGAAAAAGTAGAGGCAGTTGTTAAAGAAGATGATAAAGAAGAAATGTCAAGAATTGATACAGAAGATGTAAAAAATTTGTTTGATAGCTTTGATGATAGTAATGAAACATATTCAACATATCGTGTTTGTATTGTTAAAGAAAATGATACGATTGAAAGTATAATTTTAAAATATAATATATCTAAAGAAGTATTAGAACAATATAATGATATTAGTGATATTAAAATAGGCGATAAATTAATAATTCCATCTTTAAATGAAACAAATTAGCGAAATATTAAAAAAATATAATATAAAACCCCATCGCTATATTAAAAATGGCAAAGCTACCATTATTGATACAGAGATGGGGCGATTTGTAGTTAAGAAAAATAATAAAAATAAAAAAATTTTCGACTATTTAAAGTCACGTAGTTTTAATTATTATCCTAAAATAATTAGTGATGAAGATGAAGAATATGAAATATCTGAATACATTGAAGAATTAGACTATCCAAATGAACAAAAAATGTTAGATTTAATAAATTTAATTAGTTTATTACATAATAAAACAACACATTATAAAGAAATAGACTATGATGATTATAAACAAATATATGAAGATATAAAAAATAATATTGAATATTTAGAAAGTTATTATAATGATATAATTACGTTAATTGAGTCACATATTTATATGAGTCCAAGTGAATATTTATTAGCTCGTAATATATCAAGAATATTTATTGCGTTAAACTTTTGTAAAGAGGAAATAGAAAATTGGTATGAATTAATAAAAGATAAAACAAAACAAAGAGTAGTAGTTTTACATAATAATTTAGATTTAAGTCATTTTTTTAAAATGGATAGTTCCTATTTGATTAGTTGGGACAAATCAAAAATAGGAATTCCTATCTTTGATTTATATATTTTATATAAAAGGCATGCACTAGATTTTGATTTTAGCGAAGTATTAAAACAATATGAACAAAATTATCCTCTTCAAAAAGATGAAAAAAAATTATTTTTTATTTTGATTGCACTACCTCCTAAAATAGATTTTGATAAATCTATTTATGAGCAAACAAAAGAAATAAGTAATCAAATGGATATTATGTATAAAACTGAAAAATTAATTTCACCATATTACTCTAAATAATGTATATAAAATGAATAACCATAATAAAAATAATAAAAACAAATTAAATCTAGTAATTATGAAAAAAGTAATAATTACTTGCCAACAAAATACAATAATTAATCCAATTAAGCATAAACACCAAGTTCCATGATTCCATCTTCTAAACATTTTAATCACCTATAATAGTTTATGTATTTATAAATTTAATGATTGGGTGTATAATATATATTGGTGGTAAGATGAAAAAAATAAATAAAGTTTTAATATTATTAATAGTATTGGTTATTTTGGTCTTTATAGCAATATATTTTCTAATTTCTAAAAGTGATTCTAAAAATTTAATGATTGATTTAGTAGGTAAAACTAAAGAAGAAGCTATTATTTTTGCTGATGAACACAATTTAAATTTAGAATTTAAAGAAGAAAGTAATAGTTATGAAAAAGATAAAATATTTAAACAAAGTATTGAAGTAAATAGTGAAATAAATGAAAATGATAATTTGATTATTTATATTTCAAAAGGCATTAATTATGAAGAATTAAAAGTTGATGAATCTGGTAATGTTCCTATTATGATGTATCATGGAATTCATAATATAACTGATAATGAATATACAGGTGGAAATGTTGATAAAGATGGTTATCAAAGAACTACTGAAGCTTTCATAAAAGATTTAGAATTTTACTATAATTCTGGTTATCGTATGATTAGATTAGAAGATTATGTTAATGGTATAATTGATGTAGAAGCAGGTTATAGTCCTATTATAATTACTTTTGATGATGGTTTATCCAATAATTTAAAAGTTACAGGATTGGATTCTGATGGTAATATAATAATTGATCCTAATTGTGCTGTTGGTGTATTAGAATCATTTAAACAAAAATATCCTGATTACAATGTAACAGCAACTTTCTTTATAAATGGTGGATTATTTAATCAAAGTGAATATAATGAAAAAATATTAAATTGGTTAATAGATAATGGTTATGACATAGGTAATCATACTTATTCACATGTTGACTTTACAACTGTTTCTAAAGATAAATCAGTTCAAGAAGTAGGAAGTATGTATAATTTATTAGATAAATATATTCCTGGTAAATATGTTAATATTGTAGCACTTCCTTTTGGTTCACCTTATGATAAAGATCATGAAAACTTTAATTCTATTTTAAGTGGCGTTTATAACGATAAAGAATATAATACAATAGCTACTTTAAGAGTAGGATGGGAAGCTGATTATTCACCATTTAATAAAAATTTTGATAAAACTTTTTTGAAAAGAATTCGTGCTTATGATAATAATGGTAAAGAATTTGATATTGAAATGAATTTTGATATATTAGAAAATAATCGTTATATATCTGATGGTGATAAGAATACAATAACAATTCCTAAAGATAAAGAAGATAAAATTAATAATTTATATAATTTAAATGTTAAAACTTATTGACAAATAAGAGTTATGTGTTAAAATATAGTTAAATACGTTGATTAGGACATGACTTTTAATAATCTATTTAAAGCGAGTTGGTGATGGTGTAAGACCAATAAATAAGAGTTAGAAGTTACTACCTATAAGTAGAGCTCGAAAGAGATTTCCGGGTAATGCCGTTATTTTAATTAAGTCCAAAATAGGATGGTACCGTGTTTATAACACTCCTTTATAGTAAGGAGTGTTTTTTTAGTGGGGAGTATGTAGTATGGGGAAAAGAAATTTAGATTATGTAGACAAAGTTAAAAATACAATAAGAATGGAGGATTTTATTACATTATATCTAAATGATGGCAATTTTATTGATTGCAAAAATTTAACGCACAAAGAATTAAAATCATTTAATATACCTTATGTAATATGTGTATCATATGATTTTGCTGATGCAAATAGAGAGATGGTGTTAAGTGGTAAAATAATTTTAGTTAGAGATAAGCATGGGAATATGGCACCTTATATTAATCCATTTTTATTAAAGAAAATTGGTACTTTAGATGATATCAATGAACAAATAAATGTTTTAAGAAAAATGAAAGTAAAAAATTGTGCAAAGTTAGTTGGTATGTGGAATGAATTGCAGGTTTTATTGCATCATCAATATGAAATCTTAGATACTATAACAATTTTAGAAGAAGTTAATAGGAAATCGTCTATTGAAGAATTAGGAGGAAAAAGTTATGTTAAAAAATATTAAAGAAGATGAAAAATTAAATGTAATGAATCATAGTTGTGCTCATCTTTTAGCGCAAGCAGTTAAACATTTATATCCAAAAGCCTTATTTTGGGTAGGACCGGTAATAGAAGAAGGATTTTATTACGATATTGATTTAGGTGAAGATGTTATTAAAGAAGAAGATTTAGAAAAAATAGAAAAAGAAATGAAAAAAATTTCTAAAGATGGTAAAAGAATTTATCGTAAAGAATTAAGTAGAGAAGAAGCTTTAGAAAAATTTAAAAATGATCCATATAAAATAGATTTAATTAATAATATGTCAGATGATACAGTTATATCATGTTATACTCAAGGCGATTTTACTGATCTTTGTCGCGGACCACATGTTGAATCTGTTAAACAATTAAAATATTTTAAATTACTTAAAGTAAGTGGTGCTTATTTTAAAGGCGATTCTAAAAATAAAATGTTACAAAGAATATATGGTGTTTGTTTTGAAAATGAAGAAGATTTAGTAGAATATTTAAATTATATTGAAGAAGCAAAACAAAGAGATCATAGAAAAATTGGCAAAGAACAAGAAATATTTATGAATCATGATTTAGTAGGTGCTGGTATGCCACTATGGTTACCTAATGGTGCAGTTGTTAGAAAACAATTAGAAAATTATATTTATGCTAAAGAAAGAAAGTTAGGTTACAATCATGTATATACTCCTTGTGTAGGTACAGTTGATTTATATAAAACAAGTGGACATTGGGATCATTATAAAGAAAATATGTTTCCGATGATGAAAGTAGATGATGAAGAATTTGTTTTAAGGCCAATGAATTGTCCACATCATATGTTAGTATATAAAAATAAACTTCATTCATATCGTGATTTACCTATTAGAATAGGTGAATTCGCTACTGATTTTAGATATGAAGCTTCTGGTGCTGTTAAAGGATTAGAAAGAGTAAGATGTATGTGTCAAAATGATGCTCATTTATTTGTAACACCAGAACAAATTAAAGATGAATTTAAATCAGTTGTAAATTTAATTTTAGAAGTTTATAAAGATTTTGGTATTAAAGATTATAAATTTAGATTATCATTAAGAGATCCAGAAGATAAAGAAAAATATTTTGATGATGATGAAATGTGGAATAATGCTGAAAACAAATTAAGAGAAGTTTTAAATGAATTAAAAATACCTTATTTTGAAGCAATAGGTGAAGCTGCTTTTTATGGCCCTAAATTAGATGTTGAAGTAAAACCAGCAGTAGGTCCAGAAGTAACTTTATCAACATGTCAATTAGACTTTTTATTACCTAGAAGATTTGATTTAACTTATATTGATAATAAAGGAGAAAAACAAGTACCGGTTGTTATTCATAGAGCTATATTTGGTACTTTTGATAGATTTACCGCATTTTTAATGGAAGAAACAAAAGGTGCTTTTCCAACTTGGTTAGCTCCTGTTCAAATAAACGTAATACCAGTTAATAATGAATATCATTTAGAATATTCTAAAAAGATATATAACTTATTATTAGAAAATAATTTTAGAGTTAATTTGGATGATAGAGAAGAAAAAGTTGGATATAGAATGAGAGAGAGTGTAGTTAAAAAATATCCTTATACTTTAATTTTCGGTCAAAAAGAAGTAGATAATAATACTATTAGTTATAGAAAACATGGTAGTGAAGAAACTATTTCAGTTTCAATTGATGAATTTATTAGTTTAATTAAAAAGGAGATCATTTGATCTCCTTTAAATATTGTTTTAAATCATCTTTTAAGTCATCTCTATCTAGAGCAAAAGCAATATTGGCTTTTAAATAACCTAATTGATTTCCAATATCATAATATGTTCCATTAAATTTACAAGCATAAAAATCTTGTCTTTTCATTAAATTTAACATACCATCAGTAAATTGATATTCATTTCCTTTACCTTTATCTAGTTTATCTAATTCATCAAATATTTCTGGCTTAACAATATATCTACCTAAACCTGCAAAATTACTTGGTGCTTCTTCAACACTAGGTTTTTCAATAATACTTTTAATTTTGTCACCATTTTCAAATTCAATAATTCCATATTTATAAACTAAGTTTCTATCAACTTCTTGAACACCTATTACATTAGCATCATATTTTTCGTAAACTTCAATTAATTGTTTTAAAACTGGTGTTTCAGATTTCATTAAATCATCACCATATAAAACAGCAAATGGTTCATCGCCTATGAATGATTTGGCTAACTTAATAGCATGTCCACTACCTAGTGGTTCTCCTTGTCTAGTATAATATATTTTACACATTTTAGAAATATTTTTAACTATTTCTAATTCTTTTAATTTATTATTTCTTTCTAATCTAGTTTCTAATTCAAAACTTTGATCAAAATGATCTTCTACGTTTCTTTTATATGGACTTGTGATAAATAATATTTCTTCAATTCCACTATTAACGCATTCTTCTACAATGTATTGTAAAGTTGGTTTATCAATAATTGGTAGCATTTCCTTTGGAACCGATTTTGTAACTGGTAAAAATCTAGTTCCCATACCTGCTACTGGTATGACAGCTTTTTTAACTTTTTTCAAAATAATCACCTTTCTTTAATTAATTATATCAAAAATTTTAAAAAAATAAACAAAAATACTTGAATATTCTAAAATTATGTAGTATAATGAATACGTACTCGTCTCAGTAGCTCAGTTGGATAGAGCAATGCCCTTCTAAGGCAGCGGTCAGGGGTTCGAATCCCTTCTGGGACACCATATTGAAAATAACTCGATTAATTTCGAGTTTTTTTGTTGTTTATTATAGATAATATAATTATTCATTGTTATAAAACATCTCATAATATATTGATATAGAAAGAGGTGAAATATGAAACAAAATGAAATAATATATTTTAAATTTCCATGGGATAGAATAGGTATTACTCAATATTTTTCAAGCAAACATCAAGCAATTGATAATGCTGGAAATGTTTCAGGAAAAGTAAATAAATATGCTTATTTACCTTGTGAAGCTAAAATATTAAAAAATACATATTATTCGGATTATGGGTATGCTGTGGAATATCAAGCAAAGGATAAAAGAGGTACTTTTGTAATGGCTGATGGTCATTTAAAAAAACAAAGTAGTTTAGTTATAGGTAAAACTTATCCAATGGGAACTATTATAGGTGAAATAGGATCAACTGGTACTTCGACAGCTAATCATGATCACTTTAGAATGTCGTTAAATGGTACTAGAGTTAATCCTTTAGATTATTTATATGTATATGATGGACAATTTGTTCATAATGATGATATAAAAAAAGTAAAATATTTAAAACAAATTACAAAAACATATGAAATAATTGTAGATAAAATATTAATTTATAACAATGCTAGTGATGCTAAAAATAATAAAAACTCAAGAGGATATTATTCAAAAGGTGTTTATTATATTTTTAATGAGGCAAATGGTATGATTAATATTACTAAAACAATAGGTGTTGCAGGAGCTTGGATAAATCCAAATGATAATAAAAAAATAAATAATTTACCATCTGAAGAAATAGATGAAAAAGAAGATGTTGTAGAAGAAATTCCAGTTAAAGATGATGATCCTGTTATAGATAAACCTTCAGAAGAAATAACACAACCTATAGAAGAAGTTATAAAAAAAGAAAATATATTTATCAGAATTATGAAATCAATTGTTAATTTTATATTAAAAATATTTAAAAGGTGAGGTGATATATAATGTTAGAAAAAATGAAGTCTAGAAAATTTATTGCAACTATATTAACTAATATTATTGCAGTTGCTACTTTATTTACGGCTAATGAAAATGTTACAATTCAGATAATTGCACTAGTAACAATTGGAATTGCTAATATAGTTTATGGAATTGTTCAAGGTGCCATTGATGCAAAAGCAATTGCTACTCAAGTAAGTAAAACAGTAGATGAAATAGAATCAAAATTATAAAGTATTAAAAGAATAGATAAAACTATTCTTTTAATTATGACAAATTTGTAATTTGTTATTTTAGATAATATATAGTATAATAATACCAGAAGTGGTTGGTTATATGAAATATTTTAAAGAAAATAAAAATATTTTTGCAAAAGGAATTTGTTTTGACAAATTGTTTGCGATTTTTATTATAGGATCAATTATAGGATCTTTTTATGAAGAAATATTAAATTTATTATTGGTTTACTCAAAAACGGGTAATATTGTTTGGGAATATAGAAGAGGAGTAATATATGGCCCATTTAATGTTATTTATGGTTTTGGAGCAGTTATAATTGTAAGTTTGTTAGCTGATAAAAATCATAAATGGTATCAGACTATTCTTTATGGCGCTTTATTAGGTGGCGGAATTGAATATTTTATTGGTTTTTTACAAGAAACTTTTACAAATTCTATATCGTGGGATTATTCTAATAGATTTTTAAATATTCATGGAAGAACAACAATTCCGTTTATGGTAGTTTGGGGATTATTTAGTTTTTTATTTGTTAAATATTTATATCCTTTTTTATCTTCTAAAATAGAAAAAATACCATATAATTTAGGTAAGTTATTGACTAATATTTTAATTGTTTTTATGGCTATTAATATGACTATTTCTTGGTCTGCTATAATAAGGCAAAATTTAAGAAATAATAACATACCACCTTTTACACCATATGGTAGATTTTTGGATAAACATTATCCTGATGAATTTTTGGAAAAATATTTTCCTAATATGTCATTTACAAAAGGAGATTAAAAAATGATTGATTTAATATGTTTAGTGTTTATATCTTTAGGTATTATTTTATTAATATTAGGTAATATAAACATTAGAAGAAATAAAAATACAGTAATTAAAAAAGATGATGATTATGATTTCTGTGTTTTAATTCCTGCTAGAGATGAAAGTAAAGTTATAGAAGGATTATTAAAAAGTTTAGAGTTATCAGTAAATATGCATGATGTTTATGTTATAGTCGAAGATATGAAAGATAAAACTGTGGATATTTGTAATAAATATCAAGCAAATGTAATATTAAGAACAACTAAAAGACAAAGAAAAGGTTATGCTTTAGATGAAGCTATTAAACAAATAAAAGATTATAATTTATATTTTATCTTTGATGCTGATAATATTGTAGATAAAAATTTCTTTAAAGAAATGAAAAAAACTTATGAACAAGGTTATGATATTGGAGTAGGGTATAGAAATTGTAAAAATGGTAACGATAATATAATATCTGCTTGTTCAAGTTTAACATTTTCAATGATTAATACTTTAGGTAATGATTTTAGAAATAAACATAATGCTAATATATTAATATCTGGGACTGGGTTTTATATTAGAGGTTCTTGGATAAAAAAATGGCAAGGCTATCCTTTTCATACATTAACTGAAGATTATGAATTAAGCCTATATTCTATTTTAAATAATATGACTTCATATTATAATGATAAGGCAATATTTTACGATGAGCAACCAACTAAATTTAATCAAACAATAAAGCAAAGAGTAAGATGGATAAAAGGTTATTTTGAGTCAAGAAAAAAATATATTCCTTTAATTTTAAAAGATTTAAAGCAGCCTAATTATGGATCTAAATATAGTATATGTTTAGGTGTTAGAGCGTTTATATATATAATTATTGGTATAGTTATATTTATGATAAAAAATATAATATTATTATTTATTAATTATAATGCTATTTCACTTATTAGTTTAATATCAATAATATTATTATCTTATTTGATTATGATGATAGTAACATATAAAATGATAAAAAAAGATAAATTAGATTTAAGTAGAAAAATGAAAATTAAAACTATATTTTATAATCCTATATATCTAACTACTTATGTTTATTGCGCTTTAATAGCTTTATTTAAAAAGAATATATCTTGGGATAAAATAGAACATAAAGTTAATAAAAAATAGTTATTTTAGATAACTATTTTTTGATAATTAATTATATTTTTTCACATTAATAAAATTAAATTATTTTATTTCTTTTAAAACATTTTTTAATATTTCTTCATCTTCAGTTTTTATAACAACTTCACTAACATCATAATTATCTTTAACAGATAAACAAATAGTATAAACTACTTCTTCTAAAATATCTTTACTGCCAACATCAGAAAATATATAGGAATTAAATGTTAATTCTAAAATATCAGGTTGTTCTTCTATAGCTAAAAGCTCGGTATTACTATTTAAATAGCTTAATAAGTTAGTATTATAAGTATTGGTACTAGTTAATTCATCAATTATTATTTTTATTTTGTCTCTATTATCATTTAAATATTTAGTAACTGGAACGTAATAATAATCATCATTATGTTTATTTAAATAGTAAATTGTTACTTGGTTAATATCTTTAGTATTTGTAAAATCATAAGTTTTGTTAATACCAAAATTTCTATCTAAAGTACTAGGTAAGGTTATATTTGTTTGAGGTAATTTAGTTAAAATATTTCCTTCAACATAGATTATTACTTTTTCTACTTCATCAACTGAAGTTATTGTATAAACTAAAGCTTCAATCATTTTCTCTTCTAATTCTTTACTAATATTTAATAAATCTTTAGAAAAATCTATCTTAATTAAATTATCTTCATATTTAATACTTAATATTTTAGTTTCACTAGGCAATATTGATTTAAATCCATTTGGTATTTTATTTTCCCCAACACCACCATTTATTAAAACTTCGACTAACTCTTTAACTTTATCTTCAGTTGTTTTACTATTTACAACAACTTCAGTTTTACCTAAATAACTATATTCATCTAATAAATAGATATTATTCGTAGTAACATCTAAATCAATATATTCTAAACTTTGTTTTATATCTAATTCTTCGTTAGGTATTAAATAAATTAAAAATAATGCGAATAAAGCAGATGTGGAGATAATAATTTTTCTTATCATCTTTTTCTTTAACATACGATCACCTAATTAATATTATGAAAAAAAAGGTTATATATACCTTTTTATAATGAAATTTCCTTTAATTTTAAAAGTTCTATGACAGCACCAGCACGTCCTTTAACACCAAGTTTTTGCATAACATTAGAAATATGATTTCTAACTGTTTTTTCGCTTATACCTAATTTTTTTGCTATTTGATCAGTTGATTTATTTAATACTAACAAATCAAAAACTTGTTTTTCTCTTTTTGTCAAAACACTTTTAGACATAATTCCCTCACTTCCTTAAGGTGGTTTATAGTTCTTCATATTATTCTATGTACCTTAAGAAAATAAGTGAAATAAAAAGCCTATTTAACAAACTTAACCGTTATATATTTTTCTTCTTCATATAATTCTTGAATAGTTCGCATTATATTGTTAGCTAAGGTTGAATCATTTTCTTCTTTTTTTACAACAACTTCAATTTGACCATTTCTTATTTTTACAAAACTTTCTAAATTATAAACTTCTTTTATTTTATTTTCTAATTTTTCTTCTTCACCTTTATTCATATTTAATTCTTTCATTTTGTCAAAAGCTTTATTTTTTTCTTCAATAGTTCCATCTCCATTTAATATTAATTGTAGATTTTCCATCTCTTTTAATAATTCTTCTTCTGCTTCTACTCTTAATGCTACTAAAACAGTACTTTCGGTAACATTAGTGGTTGGCTCTTCTTCTTTTGTATAATTACCATTTGTACTAATTAATAATTCACTTGGCATAGTGATATAATAAACACTTAATACTAAAATAAGACTAAATAAAGTTAAAAACCAAATACTTTTTTTATTTATCATAAATATTCACCTATCAAATTATATTCATAAATAATTAAAATATTAATCAATTGACAATTAAATAGAAATTATTGTATAATTTAAATATAAGAATAGGAGTTAGATAGTATGAATAAAATAGCAAATAGCAAAAATGGGGGGGGGGCATTTACAAAATAATGCTTTTACCTTAACAGAATTAATTGGTGTAGTAATTATATTAGGTATAATATCTTTACTAGCATTCCCACCAATATTAAATGCAATAAGAAGTACTAAAGGTAAGATAAGTGATGCTAGTAAAGAAATACTTTATAACGCAGTAGGATTATATGTTAGTGACAATATCAATAATTATCCAAAATATAATGGAAATAAATATTGTGTAACTGTAAATGAATTAGTTAAAGGAGAATACTTACCAACTAAAGTATATGATTCAGTAACAGGAAATGAAATACCACAAGATAGTAAAATTGAAATAAATATAGAGAATGATATTTATAGTTACAATTTAAATAATGAATGTAAAGAATATTATAAATATGGTCCATTAATAAAAGTTTTATTAGGTCAATATAATGAATCAAATACAACTGGATTAGTAAAAGACACAACAAATGAAAATATATATTATTATAAAGGAACTAATGAAGAAGTAAGTAATAACTTTTTATGGTATGGAGGACATCAATGGCGAGTAATAGAATTTGATACAAATGAAAATACATTAACACTTATAACGCAACAACCATTAACAGCAATTCAACCCGCAAGTAGTGTATGGACAAATGAAGAAACATATAATTCAAGTCATGTAAACACATGGTTAAATGAATATTTTTGGAATAGTTTAGATAGTAAAATTCAAAAAAATATAATAGATAGTACATTTAATGTAGGAATATACACAAATGTTAATGAAATAACAACGATTAAAAAAGTGGGTTTATTAAATGAAAATCAATATAAAAGAGCTGGCGGAATAAATTCTTTTTTAAATATTGATGAATATTTTTGGCTGGGAAATAGATATGATAATAGTCAAACTAGAATTGTTAGTGGATTGGATTATGTAAATGTTCCTACTACACATAATTATGGTGTTCGATCAATAATAAAAATAAATAATATTATTGTAACTGAAGGAGAAGGGACTTTAACTTCAAGTTATAAAAGTTCAATTAGAGTAACAAATATTAATGAAATACAAGTTGGGGAATATATAAATGTTCCATATAATGGTAATGATAATGCATGTGGAAGTGATAATATGTGTTCGTTTAGAGTAGTAAGTAAAGATAATGACAGTGTAAAAGTAATATTAAATGGATTATTACCAAATACATCTTCATATGGTAGTACATCTACTATTACTACAAATCACACAATTTATACAGTTCTTAATAATTTTGCTAGTAATATAAGTAATATGTATCGTTATGGTCAAAATAAAACGTTTTATATAGGTGATTATCCATCAAGTTCAAATTATGTATCCATTAAAGATGAAACATTGTTAGCTAATGTTGGATTACCATCAGTTGGAGAAATGTTTTGCAGTAATGATATTGATATGAATCTAATTAAAAATTTTGTAGATGATGATACTATAGAAAATTCAAATCTATATGGAAATTTTTGGACAATGAATAGAACAAATTCAACTAGTGTTCGCGTTATTGGACAATCTGGAGGTTTAGGAGCTGAAACTATTACAAATAATGGTTATGTTCGACCTGTAATATTTTTAAAAAACAATTTAGAATTTACAGGTGGAGATGGAACAGCTCAAAATCCTTATACGTTAGATTAATAGAAACGAAAGTTTCTTTTTTTATAAAAAAATATATAAAATATATATAATTATAAAAAAATATGTTTATTTTTAAAAACTTTATGATATAATATTAATGGCTTTTTTAAACCGCTTACATTCGGGGATTGCTATATTAGAAAATGTAAATATACACAGATATGGATTTTTATGCCTAGTGCTTAATATTAAGTGGTGTAATTTTGAAATATCTCGAAGTAATAACAAAAGGAGGAATTAAATAATGGCAGTTGTGTCAATGAGTTATTTACTTGAAGCTGGTGTTCATTTTGGACATCAAACAAAAAGATGGAATCCTAAAATGAAGGAATACATCTATACTTCTAGAGATGAAATCTATATTATCGATTTACAAAAAACAGCTAAAAAAATCGATGAAGCTTATGCAGCTTTAAAAGAAATCGTGGCAAATGGTGGTAAAGTTTTATTTGTTGGTACTAGAAAACAAGCTCAAGAAGCTATTAAAGAAGAAGCAATTAGATCAAATTCTTATTATGTAACTGAAAGATGGTTAGGGGGAACTTTAACTAATTTCAAAACAATTAGAAGAAGAATTAGAAGATTAGAAGAAATTGAAAAAATGGAAGCTGATGGAACATTTGATTTATTACCTAAAAAAGAAGTTATTGGATT
The DNA here is from genome assembly GCA_944359085.1 of uncultured Bacilli bacterium. GTDB lineage: Bacteria > Bacillota_I > Bacilli_A > RF39 > UBA660 > Faecisoma. Next base: position 36,436 of record CALVSQ010000007.1, read on the forward strand.
AAAGAAAGAATATGCTAAATTAGATAACTTATTATGTGGTATTAGAGAAATGACTAAATTACCTCAAGCTTTATATATTGTAGACCCTTCTAAAGAAGAAATTGCTATAAGAGAAGCAAGAAAATTAAATATTCCAGTATTTGGAATTGTTGATACTAATTGTGATCCTGATATGGTTGATTATGTAATACCTGCTAATGATGATGCTATTAGAGCTGTAAAATTAATTACAAGTGCTATGGCTAATGCAGTTATCGAAGCAAATGGTGGAGAAATAATTGATTATGCCAATGATAAAAAAGAAGAAAATGCTACTGAAGTTATGCAAAAAGCTTTAGAAACAGTTAAAAAAAGAGAAGAAAGACCAAGAAAAGAAAATAAACCATTAAAAAAAGCTTTTAACAAAAAAGATTTCAAAAAAGAAGAAAAAAAACAAGTAAAAGAAGAAGTAAAAAATGAAACTAAAGTTGAAGAAAAAAAAGTTGATTTAGAATCTTTAACTGTAGCTGAATTAAGAGATTTAGCTAAAGAAAAAGAAATCAAAGGTTATTCAACTATGAAAAAAGCTGAATTATTAGAAGCTTTAAAATAAGGAGAGATAATAATGATAAGTGCTAGTTTAGTAAAAGAATTAAGAGAAGCAACTGGTGCTGGTATGCTTGATTGTAAAAAAGCCTTAGAAGCCACAAATGGTTCTATAGATGAAGCTATCAACTGGTTAAGAGAAAAAGGAATTAGTAAAGCTGCTAAAAAAGCAGATAGAATTGCTGCAGAAGGTTTAGCTGCTACTTTAATAGATGGTAATAAAGCTGTTATTGTTGAAGTAAATTCAGAAACAGATTTTGTTGCTAAAAACGAAGAATTCAAATCATTAGTAGATACTATTTTAAAAGCTATCATTAACAATGATGTTAAAACTAATGAAGATGTTTTAAAATTAAATGTTGATGGAGAAACTATCGAAGATTTAATTGTTAGTAAAACAGCTAAAATTGGTGAAAAATTATCTTTCAGAAGATTTGAAAAATTAACTAAAGAAGATAATCAAGTATTTGGTTCTTATTTACACATGGGTGGAAAAATTGCTGTATTAGTAACTTTATCTAATACAACAGAAGAAGTTGCTAAAGATGTTGCAATGCATGCAGCAGCTATGAGACCTACTGTTGTAAGAAGAGATGAGTTAGCTAAAGAATTAGTTGATAATGAAAGAGAAGTACTTAAAAAACAAGCTATGGAAGAAGGAAAACCTGCTAATATAGCTGAAAAAATGGTTGAAGGTAGATTATTAAAATTCTATCAAGAATCATGTTTAGAAGAACAATCTTTCGTTAAAGATGATAGTATCAATGTTTTAACTTATGTTAAAAATAATGGTGGTACTATTGATAATATGGTAAGATTTGAAGTTGGCGAAGGAATGGAAAAAAGAGAAGAAGATTTCGCTAGCGAAGTTGCAAAACAAATTGGTGCTTAATGCACCTTTTTTGTATAAAATAATTATTTAATTCCATAATATAGTTGGAGATGATATTATGAATGAAAATAATGAATTATTAGAATATATTTACCAAGATAGTGAAATGGCAAAATATTCAATAGAAAAATTAATTAATGAATTAAAAGGTAAAGATAATAAAATTATTAAAACATTAGAAGATATATTAAAAAAATATGAAGAGTATTATAAAAGTATTAAAAAGCAATTGAAAGGTGTAAAGGCAAAGCCAATCGGTATGATGGCTAAAATAGGATCAAGTTTAGGGATAAAAAAAGAAGTTATTAGTGATAATAGTGATGCTAGTATTGCTGATATGTTAATAAAAGGTATATCAATGGGAACATTAGATATGGAAAAGAAAATTAGTCAATATGATGAAATTGCTGATAAAAAAACTATTAAACTAGCAAAAGAATTTTTAGAATTTCAAAATGAAACTATAAATGGTTTGAAAAAATATTTATAGTTTTTTACTATTTTAGTAAAATATGGTATAATGTAAATATAAGTTTTAGGAGTGAAATTTTAATGATACAATTTATTTATTATATTTTATTTATTATGTCTTTGGCATATGGTTTATATTTTTTATTAACTGGTTTTTTTGCGTTTAAAAATATTAATAAAAAATTAATAAAAAAACATAAACCAAAACACAAATTTGCTATTTTAATTGCTTCAAGAAATGAAGAAGGAGTTATTGGAAATTTAGTTAAAAGTTTATTAAAACAAGATTATCCAGAAGATTTATATGATGTTTATGTAATACCTAATAATTGTACTGATGATACAGAAAAAGCTGCTAAGAAAGCTGGAGCTAAAATTATTAAATGTACTGTACCAACAAAATCAAAAGGTGAAGTTTTAAAATTTACATTTGATAAATTATCTAAAAATAAAGATATCGATGCATATATAATATTTGATGCTGATAATGTTGTTCATCCAGAATTTTTAGCAAGAATGAATGATGCATTATGTGAAGGTCATAAAGTTGCACAAGGATTTAGAGATAGTAAAAACCCAAGTGATAACTGGATAAGTGGAAGTTATTCTATATTTTATTGGATTCAAAATTTCTTTTTTAGTAAAGCACGTATGCAAATGGGTGGAGCTGCTAGTATAAATGGTACAGGATTTATGATAAAAAAAGAAGTTATTGACGAATATGGATTTAATACATACACTTTAACTGAAGATGTTGAATTTACAGCTCAATGTGCTTTAAGAGGAATAAAAGTTATGTTTGTTGAAGATGCACTTACATATGATGAACAACCAACAGAATTTAAGCAATCTTGGAAGCAAAGAAAAAGATGGTCAATGGGTAATATGCAATGTTTTAAAAGATATTATAAAGATTTATTTAGAACATATAGTAAAACAGGTTATATTGCTTGTTTAGATATGTTATTATCTTTTATGGCACCATACGTTCAAGTTTTAGCAACTTTATTAACAGTTGTATTAATATTATTTAGAATATTTGATGTACAATTATATGATGTATTCTCATATATGTATTCATATGGTATATTATTTTTCATAGTTACTTATTTAGCTAATGTTGTAATTAATATATTTGTTATTAGATATAATAAGAAAAGCGTTAAAGATATAATGTCAGGTATATTATTATTCTCACTTTTCATGTTAACATGGATACCAATTAACTTTATCTGTTTATTTAAAAAAGATTTAGCTTGGGAACCAATAAAACATAAAAGAAGTATGGATATTGAAGAAATAAAAAAATAATTTAAATAAAAAAGGACAAAATACAAATGGTGAGTTTTATGAAAAAATTTATTCTATTTGTATTTTTTTTATTATTTATAAATAATCCTTCTATGCCTGTTTTTAATGAGATAAAATTAGAATCTAATACATATATTTTAGAATTTCCTAATCAAAATATATCTACTAATAATTTTTATTTATATTTTAATGATATAAATGTTGTATGGATTGAACCATATATTAATGATTTATATAAGATAAAAAAAAGATATCAATTTAAAGATGTTCAAACATTTAAAAATGATGTTATTAATGAATTAATAAAAAACAATTATAAAAATGAATCAATAAATCTTAATATTTCTGGAATTATAATAAAAAAAATAAAAGTTAATTGTGATTTAGATAAAATAAAAAAATTAAACATTGAAAATATTATTATAAATCAATAAATTGTTTGAAAAATATGAAAAAAATGGTATAATTAAGAAGGTGAGAACATGGTAATAAAAGATGTAGATATTAATTATGTAGATTATGGTACAAAGAGTAATCCAATTGTTTTGTTACATGGTTGGGGACAAAATATAGAAATGATGCAAGGACTTGGGAATCAATTTATTAATACTAATAGAATTATAATAGTTGATTTACCAGGTTATGGCAAAAGCGAAGAACCGAAAGAAGTATGGACTGTTGATGATTATGTTTTATTTTTAAAAGAATTGTTAGATAAATTGAATGTTGATAATCCTATAATAATTGGTCATTCATTTGGTGGGAAAATAGGGTTATTATATGCTACAAAATATAATGTAAAAAAATTAATTTGTTTAGCTAGTCCTTATAAAAAGAATGTTAAAAAATTATCTTTAAAAACTAAATTATTAAAAACTGCTAAAAAGATACCAGTTTTAAATAAATTAGAAGGATTTGCTAAAAGACATATTGGTTCAACTGATTATAAGAATGCCAGTGATATGATGCGTAAAATATTAGTTGAAACAGTAAATTATGATATATCTGATCAATTATATAAAATTAAATGTCCAACTTTACTTATTTGGGGAACCATGGACCAAGCAGTTAGTATCAATGATGCATATGAATTAGAAAAATTGATTGATAATTGTGGATTAGTTACTTATGAAGGCTGTTCTCATTATGCTTATTTAGAAAGATTTGATCAAACAGTAAGAGTACTTAAAAGTTTTATAGGAGATGATAATAATGAAAATTAAAGTAGGAGTAATATTTGGTGGTGTGACTGTTGAACATGAAGTAAGTATTATTTCAGCAGTTCAAGCAATGAATCATTTAAATAAGGAAAAATATGATATTTATCCAATTTATGTAGCAAAAGATAGAACATGGTACACAGGTAAAATGTTAATGGATATCGATATCTATCGTGATTTTGAAACATTAAAAAAATATGCAAAAAAAGTAGTATTATATAATCATAATGGAGCATTTAGATTACAAGCTTTAAATCTTTTTAGAACAGTAGTAGCTGATTTGGATATAGTTCTTCCTGTTGTTCATGGTAATAATATGGAAGATGGTACTATTCAAGGTTATTTAGAGATGGTAGGAGTTCCATATGTTGGAAGTAATGTTTTAGGATCAAGTTTAGGTCAAGATAAAGTAATAATGAAACAAGTATTTCAAAGTTTAAATTTACCTGTTGTAGATTATACTTGGTTTTTTGATAATGAATATTTTGAAGAAAAAGAAGAAATACTTAAAAAGATCAAAAAAATTGGCTATCCAGTTATAGTTAAACCGGCTTCATTAGGAAGTAGTGTAGGAATTACTTTTGTAAAAGATAGTGAAGGAATTGAAAATGCTATTGAGGAAGCTATTAAATATGATACTAAAATTGTAGTAGAAAAAGCTGTAGAAAATTTAGTTGAAGTTAATTGTAGTGTATTAGGTAATTATGTTAATCAACAAACAAGTACTTTAGAAGAAGTAATGAGTACAGCTGAATTTTTGACTTATCAAGATAAGTATTTGAGTGGTGGAAAAGGGAAGTTAGGTTCTAAAGGTAGCAAAGGAATGGCTGGAGCTAGCAGAATTATTCCTGCTAGGTTAGATGAAAAAACTACTGAAAAAGTAAAAGAAATAGCTAAAGAAGCATTTAAAGCTTTAAATTTAAGTGGTGTTTGTCGTATTGATTTCTTAATTGATGGCAAGACTAAAAAAATGTATATTAATGAACCTAATACAATACCTGGTAGTTTATCATTCTACTTATGGGAAAAGACTGATAAATCTTATGAACAATTATTAGATGAAATGATTACATTAGCTATTAAACAGTATAAATTACGTCATCAAAAAACATTCTCATTCGATACTAATATTTTAAGTAATTTTGGTGGTAGTAAAGGTGTTAAAGGAAAATTAGGAAAACTATAAAAACAGAATTTAATTCTGTTTTTATTATAAAAAAAACTAACATATAGTTAGTTACTTATATATTTGGTGACCAGTACGGGATTCGAACCCGTGAATGCTGCCGTGAAAGGGCAGTGTGTTAAGCCACTTCACCAACTGGCCAATGGCGCCTCAAGTAGGACTCGAACCTACGACCCCTTGATTAACAGTCAAGTGCTCTAACCGACTGAGCTATTAAGGCGTATGGTGGGCCTGATAGGACTTGAACCTATGACCCCACGCTTATCAAGCGTGTGCTCTAACCAACTGAGCTACAGGCCCATCTTTCGAAACGCATATTAAGTATATCGTATTTTTTTTGTTTTGGCAAGTATTTTTATGAAATTTTTTAAAATTTTTATCATTTGTGAATTGAAAAAGTAAATTCCAGTTTCAATATTTGAAAACTGAATTTAGTCTTACATCAAATTCCAGTTATA
>CALVSQ010000008.1 GCA_944359085.1 uncultured Bacilli bacterium
AGTTTTATCTCGCATATTTATTATACAACATTTTTTAAAAAAAGAAAAGACCATTGACTTTGTCAACAGTCTGAAGATTAAAATTATATAATTTTAATCTTTAGTTATTAATAATTTACTTTTCTTAATTCAAAATAACTTTGTGGATGTTCACATACTGGACATACTTTAGGTGCGGATTTACCAAAATGAACATGACCACAATTACGACAAATCCACATTTCTTCTGTACCTTTATTAAATACTTTTTCAGCTTTTACATTTTCTAATAAAGCTTTATATCTTTCTTCGTGATCTTTTTCTATTTTAGCTACACTTTCAAATAAGAATGCTATATGATCGAATCCTTCTTCTTTTGCTTCTTTAGCAAATCCAGCATACATATCTGTCCATTCATAATTTTCACCAGCTGCTGCATCTTCTAAATTTTCAATAGTACTTGGAACATTGCCACCATGTAATAATTTAAACCAAATTTTAGCATGTTCTTTTTCATTACCAGCAGTTTCTTCAAATATAGCTGCAATTTGTTCGTATCCTTCTTTTTTAGCTTTTGATGCATAATAAGTATACTTATTTCTTGCTTGAGATTCACCAGCAAAAGCTGCCATTAAATTTTGTTCTGTTTTACTTCCTTTTAATTCCATAATTAATTCATCCTTTCCATACAATCATTACATATTCCCATTAAAACAACATCACTACTTAATACTTTAAAATTATAATTATCTAAGATGTATTTATCAATATTTAATAAACCAATATCAATTATTTTCTCACATTTCATACAACACAAATGACAATGATCAGTATTTTTATCATATCTATCAATAGTTAAAGGTATTTTTTTAATTAACTTGCTCTCTACCAAACTATTCAAATTACGATAAACTGTACCTAAACTTATATCTGGTATTTCTTTTTTTACTTGTTCATAAATCATATAAGCAGTTGGATGATCATAACTATTATTTATAATTTCAAGTATTTTTTGTCGCTGTTTAGAATATTTCATGAATCACCTCAGAAGTAGTAATCATTCCTACTTCTATTTAATTATATAATATTTATTTATTTAAGTCAATATCTTTCTCTTCTAATTTTTTAATAATTTTTCTTTGATTAGAAATAATTAATTCAATATGATCGTGAAGTTGTTCTAATATTAATTCACTTTTTAAATCAATTCGATAGTCATTTTGATTTCGCAAACTATCTTTTTTGGCTTGTCTATTTTGACTCATCATAATAATTGGAGCTTGTAAAGCTGCAATACATGATAATAATAAATTTAATAAAATAAATGGATATGGATCAACATTATCCCATAGATAAACATTTAATAATATCCAAATTATTAAAAATGATGTAAATCCAATTATAAAATACCAACTACCTGCTATAGCAGTTATCTTATCAGCTACTTTATCCGAAAATTTCATATTATTTTTATCTAATTTATCAACATCTACAGCAATTGGTTGATCAAATAATAATTCCATTAATTCTTCTTCATCAATTTCTTCTTTACTTTTTAATAACATTTTAACTATTTCTTTTTTCTTACTCTTGTCCATTTTTATCACCATCTAAATTATACTTTATATTAACAAAAAAGACAAGAAAAAAAGATTCAAAAATAAATCTTTTAAGCTAATAATAATTTTTTTATTTCCCTTATAGACAACACCTTTCCTTGACTAACTATTTGGCCATTAATTACTAAGCCTGGAACATTTTTAATTCCATATTTATTTTTAGATGAATCATCTAATTTATCAATAACAGCATTACAATTAATTTCTTCTACTGCTTTATCAACCATCTTAGACAATTTCATACCATTACTACAATTAGTTCCAATTATCTTAATATTTATAATCTCACCTCATTTCTATATCCATTATAAAATATAAATATAGAAAATATGTGTTAGATTAATGGGAAAATATGGTAATTATTTTAGTATATTTTTTATTTTATTTTTTAATCTAATAGGTATTAATTTAGAAACATTTATCTTAATTTTATTTTTAATAATATATTTTTCTCCAAAAGGTGTATATTTTTTTAAAACATAATCATATCCTTTAGTATAATAATATTTCCAAAATTTTTTTCTATCATAAGGTTCTTCAGTTGGCCTTATCAAATTTACTTGTAAACAATCTTTTTCGTTGCTTTTAACATAAATAATATTATTTTTTATTGCTTCAAATACTTTTTTTCCTAATTCAGTATTTAATAAAACTAATGATACACCTTTATTATCATCAAAATCATTTATTTTTATTCCCCAATAATCACCGATTGTTATATCTGATACACGATTTATACTAGTAAATGAACATTCATAACAAGAAGGCCTTAAAGTTTTATCAGTATGAAATAAATATTTGTAACTTTGAGAAAAGGCAGAATTAAAATCAACACTATTATTTTTATATACTATTTTTTCTGTGTGATTGTTCCAACCATTTTCTTTAGTTCGAAAGTAATACCACTTCATATTTTTTTTAATATTTTTAATATGTTCTCTCCATAATAATGGACTTGGAACACCATGACATATTAAATCACATAAAATTAATTTATTAATATTTTGCTTTTTAAATAATAAATAACTTTTTAAACTTGCAATTTGACAAGGTGTACCAACAAACAAAACATATTTATCATTAATCAAATCATTTAAAACTGATGAAAAAATGTTACCTAAATAACTTTGAACATATTTTGAACCTCTTAATTTAAACAATTCAGTCTTGCTCATTATTTTTTCATGAACAACATTAAAATTTTCATCAAAAGTAGCACCATAAACAACACCATTTAATGCCAAAACATAATCAGCTAATACACTAAAAATACCACCAGATGAACTTTCCATTCTAATCTTATCATCTTTATTTTTACAAGCATAAACTAAAGGTAAATTATTTTTTAGTATTGGATTATTTAATATACATTCTTTTTTGCACAAACCACAATCAATACATTTAGTTTCATCAATATAAGGATATTGAAAACCTTCTTCATCTTCTAACATAGTTATAGCATTTTTAGGACATATATTATAACATAAAGTACAACCACAACAATTTTTATTACAAATTTTCATAAAAACCACCTATACTCAAATTTTTAATAACATTTTAATCCTATTAAAAAATTTTTTTAAATCTTCTCTATCAAAAATAAAATCATTAACTATAATAACTAAAAACGATATTACTAAAATGACAACCCCACTTAAACACCAATCAATATAATTATAAATTTGAAAATCAATATTACTATATATATAAATGATAATACCCATTAAAACAAATAATTTTATTTGTTTTTTTAATGTTGTAGAAATCGATAAATGAGTTAATTTTTTAGGAATAAATATTAATAAGTCAATATCGCGATATAAATTAGAAATAATCAGAGCTATTAAAATTCCAACTATTTTATATTTTGGAGTTAATATAATACCTATAAAAATTATTAATAATCCTTGAAATGTTGTTTGCCATTTTGTTTCTTTATACAATCCTGCTGACATAACCAACATTCCTTGTGGAGTTTTTAAGTTATATAAAAGTCCATTTAAAACAAATAAAAATCCAACTAAAGGAAAATAATAATTAGTATCTAAATTAGATGCATAAATAGAAATAAATGGCATGATTAAGGCAAACGAACAAGAATAAATAATAATTAACAAATTATAATATATATATTCAAATTCTTTACTTGTTTCTTGCAATTTATTAGTTTCTTTTTTAGCAATAATATCACCAAAAGAAGTATATAAACCATTTGTAAAAACTGAAAGTATACTATTTATTCCTTGAATCACCATATTATAAACAGTATATATACTAACTGTAATTAAATTAGTAAAAAAAGTTAATAAAATAACAGGAGTAGCATTTTGAATAACACCTAATATTTGTAGATATAGAGCATCCCATCTTTTATCAATTAATTTTTTGTTACTTTTTAAATTATATTCAATATTTTTATAATGCTTCTTTCCATACACATATAATAATAATGACTTTAGAATAATAGATAATAAAGCAACAAGTCTAACCAAAATAATATTAATCTTAAAATATGATAAAACAATTATAATAGCAGTGTTTAAAATATAATAAATTATAGAAATAATAGATATAATATAAGTTTTTTGATCTGCTGTAAATAAAACTCTATATTTAGCCATTGCAAAGAAATCAATGCAACCATTAAATCCAATTATTAATACCAAGAAAAATAAATCTAAATAAGAAAAGGAATTCAAATTAACAAAAAAAGGATAAATTAAAGCAAGCAAAAAAACTAAAATTGTAAATATATAGCCAGATAAAAAGTAAAAATGCTTAGCAGTTGAAACAACCTCACTTATTTTTTTATTATCTTTCTTAGATAAAGGTACATATAAAGAATAAACCGCTGCACTAGCTAAACCAGCTTCAACTAAATTAAAATAGCTTATAAACTGTGTAATAGAAGTTATTAATCCATTAACATCAGAACCATAGCATTTAATTATAACTATAGGTAAAATAAAACCAACAAACATTAATAAACAATTTAAAATAGTTGTCGAAATAAAATTGTAAAAAAATATTTTTGTCCTATTCATTTATACCAACCTTTAAAGATTGTGATAAAAATCTTAAACTTTTTTGTCTTTCATTTAAAAGAATTTTATTCACACTAGAATAATCAATATTATTAATGTTATTAATATCCATTCTATCTAATAATCCTAATTTTTCTAATAAATTAATTTGTCTTATTCCTCTAGTAGCATGAGGAATAACAATAAACTTTTTTTCAAAAATAATTGAAAAAACTGTACCATGAAATGAATTAGTAATCACAAAATCAGAATATTTTATCATAGATAAAAATTGAGTTGGACTTAGCCTTTTTAAAAATAAACAATTTGGAATTAAAGGATTTTTTTTCAATATACTCTTTTTATAATAACAAATTAATTTTTTATTTAATCTTTTTGAAATTATTTCCATAGAATTAATGAGCTTATCATTCATTTCTAAACAGTAAACAAAAATATAATTACTAAATTTATTTTGTTCGATAAGTTTATCCCATTGTTCTTTTGATAATAATAATGTTGGATCTAATGTTACATCGATATTACAAATTCCAATATTTTCAAGGATATCTTTAGCACTTTCTTCTCTTACTGATATGCTATCAAAATCTTTTAAAATACTTAAATGTTTTTTTTCTTCATCTGAAATTTTTTCTCTACCAATACTTGCAGCATATGATATTTTATTGTTTATATCAAAATCCAACATATATATATTTCTTTGATATCCTACTATCTCTTCATTCCATACTTGATCACTACCACATATAACATTAGTATATTTCTTTACTTCTTTAGAAATTTCTTTTAAATTTTTGACCTTTTTAGTTAAATTATAATATTTCTTTGCGAATGATCTATATCCACTATAAAAATACAAATCTGTTATTTTTAATAAATTATCTTTTATTTTTCTAGATAATTTAGTATTAACATTTTTCAAATCATAATTTAGCAAATAAGTTTGTCCGTATTTAGTTAATGTTTCTTGTAAGGCATATGATTGTAACATTGCACCTATATTTTTTTCATTACAAAAAGTTACTATTAAATTTGTCATTTTTTCACCTCATATTTTTTTAATAATAGAATTCACATATTCTTTATTATTATCAAATTGATTAAAAGTTTCTTGATTTGCTTCATTAGTATATTTCCCTAAAACAGCACATTTTTTCTTTGCTTTTTTCAAAAACCATTCATATTCAATATCAATATGCCCAATGTCTATAGCTTGATATCCTAACATTGCCAAATCGTATGCTAAAACTGTAGCAGTTGGACCTAAAGCAATTAATATTAATTTTTTTGAATCAATTTTTTTAGCTTCGCATAAAATTTCATTATATTTAGAAAAAGCATTAGTAGAAGGACATATTATTCTTTTTAAAGATTTTACATTATCAAATAAATCATTATTAACCCCAAGTCGTGTAAAATTTCCTTCTATAACAACAACTTCTCTATTATTCCACATTTTTTTTAAATTTTGAAATTTATATTCTACGTTCTTGTTTTTGTAATCCATGTATGGCCTTGTAATACTTGCATTACAATAATTATAGTCAACATTTAATAAATTAAATAGCTCTTTACTAAGAGAAACAGTAAAATTAACCCAAAAACTTTTTGCAGATATATTTAAAGAAGAGATATCTTGAATTTGTTTAGGAATACCAATTAATATATTTTTATTATTTGACGTTAACACCTCTAATAATCTTTTACTTAACAATGGATTATTATCCTGAAATGATTGTTGTTTTTTGCCTAAAATCCATTTAATTTCACCATCGCCAAAACGACATAGTGATAATTTTTTTTCTATTATTAAGTCTATCGTTTGTTCTTCAGAGTATATTTTATATTTTTTGAATTTACTATTCAAATAATAATATCTAGGTAGATTAATTAAATATCTTAAGAAATCATATAATCTACATAAATTTTTATAAAATTTTTTAGGTAATATTTTTTTAATCATAGTAAACTCCTTATTTTTTTTATTATCTTTCTAACTTTACAATATACTAATAAACCATTACTTTTTCTATTTAGAACCAAATATTTAAATATTTTATATCTCAAAGAAATTTGATTTGTGTTAAACATTTTATCTAAATTTTTGATACTTAAAAATTCTTTTATATCTTCCTTATTTTGTAATAAATTACAATTACTTTCTACTAAAATTATTTTTTTTAATTTTAGTAGTTCACTATCGCCAACTAAAACTTGAATTTGATTGATAGCTCTATTAAAATTACTAATATTTTCTTTTATTTTATTTTTATTATTAGTAATACTACTTTGATTAATTGTATAACCATATAAACAATCACCAACTAAAGAAATATTTTTAACTTTTCCTAAAACAGTTAACAAAAATACTGAATCTTCCATGTAATGTAAATCTTCTTTAAATTTTATATCATCTAATAATTTCTTTTCAAACATCCATGACCAAATAAAGCCACCTGCTTCATTATTTAAATATTTATTTATGAATTCTTTAGATGATATATCTTTATTTAATTCCTCTTTTTTAATAATTTTATTTTTTTTAATTATATAATAATTACATTTAGCTATTCCATACTTTTTAACATTTTTATATAATTTTAATATCATATTTTTATCCAAAAAATCATCTGAATCAACAAATACTATATACTTACCATTTGCTTTTTTCAAACCATTATTTCTAGATTTACTGACTCCAGAATTTTTTTGATTAATCAAAATAATTCTATCATCATTTTTTATATATTTGTCACATATTTCTTTAGAATTATCAGTAGAACCGTCATTAATCAAAATTATTTCTATTTTTTTGTATGATTGATTTATAATTGAATTTAAACATTTATCTAAATAATTTTGGGCATTGTAAACTGGTACAATTATACTAATTAAATCTTTTTGTTCAATATCAGTTTCTATTATAAAGTTTTCAGTAGATTGATTAATATACGGATTAGCTTTATTTATTAAACTCAATACTTGAATTGATAATAAACAATTTATACTTGAAACTACAACGTTACTATCTCCAAATCCAAACGTCAAAATTATTAATTGAGCAATCATTAATGCATTATTATTTTTTAATTTTGTTAAACTAAAATAATTTAATAAAATATATATAATAGTTCCTATAATTCCAAATCTTAGTAATGGAAATAAATAATAGGAATCTAAAGCAACTGGTATTCTCTCATAAAATCCAAATAATGTCGTTAAATATCCATTTTCAAAATAATATAGAAACGCAGTTATTCTACCACTTAAAAACTTATCTAATAATTCTATTGGTAACGGTATTAAATCAAAACTTATTATACATAATAAAGCAAATGAAAAAATAATTAAAATTTGATACAAATGGGGAATAATAAAATATAATAATTTCTTTAAATATTTGTTAAACATAAGTACCAATAAAAATAAAACTAAAGTAATAATTCCTGTTCTAGAATAAGATAAGTAATATAAGACTAAACCAAAAAAACAAGACATAAACATAAATTTTTTACTTGTACCATAACCAATATAATAAGCAACGATAATGCCTGTATAATAAAGCATGACAAATGCAACATTCATAAATCCCATTGCATATCTTATATTGTCATAACGAGATAAATTATGATCTGGTAAAATATCTATCATATTTAAAAATAAAGTTAAGATAAAGCATATTGTTAAAGAATGGAAAAAAATTTTTCCAATTTTTTTATAATCATCATTATAAAAAGATATAGCAATCATAACAGGAAAAACAAAATTAACGCTTTTCATATTAATCATTGTTATAGAAGATAATAATGATAATATGCATATAATTATAAAATCATTTAATTTTATTTGTTTAATTCTTTTTACAAAAACGATTAAACATAAAATAAATATTACAAATATCATTGGAAATAAAATATAATAATTTCGATAATTATATGCCAACAAAAATTTATATAAAACAATTAAAAATATCTCTATTATTTGTATAATACTTATAATATTTAATTTTGGAATTTTTAAATTATTTATATAATCAACAACATTTTTTAAAGCATGAGCAAAAATTAATGTTAAAACAAAGAATAAAATTATACTAAATATATTATGCTTTAAAATTATTAAAGGTCCATCGATAAATGGATAGTGAACAATAAAAATATAATAAGACATACTATCTAAGTAATCAACAATTTTATTATTTTTAATAAAATTCATTTTATTAATAACACTAAAAATGCTTAGAGAAATTAATATATGACTAACAGAACTAATTGTCGTTTCATAAAAATAACTATCATCTAATATAAATTTACCTAATATTCTAATTATAATTGCGATTGCAAAAGTAAGAAAACCATAATTTAATTTATAATTTTCCTTTTTGAATATATATCCTAAA
Organism: uncultured Bacilli bacterium; assembly: GCA_944359085.1. Lineage (GTDB taxonomy): Bacteria > Bacillota_I > Bacilli_A > RF39 > UBA660 > Faecisoma. Next base: position 9,042 of record CALVSQ010000008.1, read on the forward strand.
GAAAATGTAAATAAATAAAATCCCAATAAACTGATACTTTTATTGAAAAATCCAATAAAAATTGACAATAAGATTAAACCTATTGAAATTTTAAAAGTGTCCTTTTTATTTAATAATGGCAATAACAAATAACAAATCATTATAACCGAAACAAGCCATAAATGACCTATCCCCATAATTCTACAAAAAAAATATTGTAAATTAAATATGTAAGAAAAAAAAGAATATATTGAAAAATTATCATAAAAAAGAGAATTTAAAAACATTATAACTAAAGAAAAAATTAATGACGGTAAAAATATTTTTTTAATTTTAATAAAAATCCAAGTTATAAATTTATCAATTTTTTTATTAGCATGTAAATATCCTGACAAAAATAAAAATATAAATACTCCAACATTAAAAAATTGGGCTAAATAATTTATAAAAATATTATTCGAATAATTACACAAATGACATATTATTATAAAAAGCATTGCTACTATTCTAGTCACTTGAATTGATACAACTTTTTGCATAAAACACCTACTTCATATACAATTTTTTTATTTTTTCTATCCAATTACTTTTATTAACAAATTTATCAATTTTAACAGAATTTTTAATATTTTCATATTTAAAAAATTTTGAAACATATTCATCAATATCAGAACATATATATTGTTTATTTTCTTCAAATATTTCTGCTAATCCACCTACTCCACTATTTAAAACAACTTTATCTAATATTAATGATTCAACAGCTGTCAAACCAAATCCCTCATAAATAGATGGCATTATACAAACTTTAGAATTTTTAATAATTGGAAAAGGATTTTCTACAAATCCAACTAATTTAATATTGTTTTCTAATTGATATTCTTTTATTAAATTCAAACAATCTTTTTTTAATTCTCCATCACCAATCATTACAACTTTTATATTATTTCTTTTTTCTTTTATTTTTTTTATTATTTCTATAAACATTAATGGATTTTTATATTCATTTAATCTACCTATAAAGTATAAATCATAATAATCACTACAATTAAGTTGAGATTTTTTTAATATTTTTTCTTTATCAACATAATTGTAAATTGTTATATACTTGTTAATTATTTTATTTTTAAAAATTGCTTCATCTAAAACGCTATTAGAAACACCTACTATTTTTTTTATTTTTTTTAATCTACTAATATAAAGCAAACTTTTTAAATTATATGTCTTTGCAATTGGAGAATTTATATGTAAATGCGAAATTATTGTTCCCTTAAATGGTAACAAAGTAGCAATTACGCTTGCTTTATAATCATGAGCATGAATAATATCTGGTTTATACTTTTTAACTATTCTATTTATTTCTTTTTTGTTTAGTTTATTAAATAATTCAAATTTAATATTATTTTTTAGTAATATGTTTTTTATATCACCATTTCTTGAACAATAAATAAAATCAGCATCATTAGATAAATTAGATATAATATCACATACCACATTTTCAGCTCCAGATAATTTATTACTAGATAATAAATGTAATATTTTTGTTTTACTCTCAACTGTATAAATGTTTATCATGTCTTTCATAATATTATCAAGCAAATATCTTTTTATTTCTTGATTATTATTCTTTTTGAAAATTAAAGCTAATTTTTTATCATTGTATATTTTTTCAATGTTAGTAACTAAAGAATCTACATCACTAGTTCCAATTAAAAAGCCATTAAAATCATTTCTAACTAAGTCTCTATTTCCTCGACAATCAGTAGCAATTATAGGTAATCCTACATACATTGCTTCCATTATATTGACAGGTAATCCTTCTCGCAAACTTGTTGAAACTGCCAAATTAGAAATGTTTAGAAGTTTTGGTATATCATCCCTAAATCCTAAAAAATGAATATTTTTTTCAAGATTTTTAGCATGAACTATTTTTTGATAATATTCATTATAGGAATCTATTCCTGGTAATAACAAATGAATATTTTTATATTTTGCAACCAACTTTTCCATAGCATATATTAGCATTATCTGATTTTTATTTTTATTTAATTCTGCTGGGTAAGTTATAACAAAATCTTCTTCATTCAATCCCAAACTTTTTCTTAATTCTATTTCATCTTTTTTTGTTAATTTAATATTAAATTTTTCTTCATTTATGCCTACCCCAGGAACATAATAAATTTTTGTATTAAATTTACTTTTTGCTAAATTAAAATCCTCTTTATTAATTGTTATAATGGCATTAGTATAATTGGCTAATATCTTTTCAATTGGATAAAATAATACCCAATTAATTAATGGAGCTCCTTTATAGAAATGAAAACCATGAGCAGTATAAATTACTTTTGTTCTACTAGTTTTTCTAACTTTGTTAGCTGCAATTCTAGCTACAACACCTCCCATAGGAGTATGGGCATGAATAATATCATATTTTTCTTCTTCAACTATCTTTTTAAGTTCAAATATAGCTTTAATATTTTTTAAATTGAAAGGACTTCTTTTGATATTTATTTTAATTTTTTTATCACAATACTTTATTTTATTAGAAGAGTTAGTTGCAACATGCACTTCATATCCATTTTCTTTAAAAAATTTTAAAAAAGGTAAATGAAATAAATTTATATGAGAATCTAAAGTTGCAACAAATAAAACCTTTTTCATAATGCCTCCTACTCATAATGTTGTAATTTTAGTGTATCTATTTCTTTTAACATATCTTCCTGAATAATTTCTGCATGACTTTTTTTAAATACAATTATTATGCTTAAAAAGAATATTTTTAAATCTAAAAATAAACTTAAATTATCAATATATTCAAGATCGTATTTTATTTTTGTAAAAACATCTAACCCATTACGTCCCATTACCTGTGCTAATCCAACAATACCTGGTCTTACTTCAACTCTTCTTTTTTGTTCATCATTGAAATTTTTATAATAATCAACAATCCATGGTCTTGGACCAACAATTGACATATCACCTTTTAATACATTCAACAATTGTGGAAGCTCATCTAATGATGTTTTCCTTAAAAATTTACCAATTTTTGTTACTCTTTTTTCATGACACATTGAAAATTCCTTTGATTTTTCAATGTTATTCATTGTTCTAAACTTATACATTGTGAAATTTTTACCATTAAGTCCCGTTCTTGTTTGTTTATATATAGCTGGACCTTTATCAAATAATTTGATTAACAAATAGATAATTAATAGCAATGGCCAAAGTAAAAACAATATAGTGATAGAAATAACAAAGTCAATAAATCTCTTAATATAATTTTTATATAACATAAATACCCCTCACTTCAAACATGTTAATATATATATATCATAGATTGTCTATAAAGTAAAGAATAAGAAGTAAGATTTTTAAAATTTATATTTGTTTATACTACATTTCAAAAAAATTGTAATAAGATTTTAAATTTTATAAATTTTTCTAGTATTATAAAAGATCAAATTTTCAGATTTGATCTTTTTTATTTATTATTTTCTTCCAATTGAACTATACATAAAATCACTCATAATATTTAAAGAATAACAATTTCTGCCATCATAAATTAATGGTTGTTTCATTAACTTTTTATATTTGTTAACATCATAATTTTTTATTTCGGGCCATTCTGTCATTATTAAAGTGGCATCTGCATTTTCAATGGCATCATCTATATTGTTAAAATAATTTATGGTACCAGTTATTCCATCTTGTTCTAATTTATAATTTATTTTCTTTTTAAAATTTTCAATTCCTACTGGGTCATATGCTTTTATATTAGCCCCAGCATCAAGTAATAATTCAATGTTATCTATTGAAGGTGCTTCACGAAGATCATCTGTTCCAGGTTTAAATGTTAATCCTAAAACTGCTATTGTTTTACCTTTTAAATCAGGAATATCATTATGTAATTTTTCATATAATTTAATTTTTTGAGCCTTATTAACTTCAATACATGCCTTTACTGTTTTTAACTCAACACCTTCACTAACACTTAGCCAATGTAAAGCTTTTGTATCTTTTGGGAAACAACTTCCTCCATAACCAATTCCGGCATTTAAAAATTTATTACCTATTCTACTATCTAAACCCATACCTTTAGTAACGTCTTCTATATTAGCACCTAATTTTTCACATAAATTTGCAATCTCATTAACATAAGAAATTTTTAAAGCTAAAAAATCATTAGACGCATATTTTATCATTTCAGCACTTCTTCTATTTGTAGCTAAAAATGGTACATTATATGGCTCTTTTGTCAATGGTTCATACATTTTTGTTAGTATTTCTTTTGCTTTATCATCTTCTGTACCAATAACTATTCTAGAAGCATATAATGTATCTCTAACCGCAGTTCCTTGAGCTAAGAATTCTGGATTACTTGCAACATAGATATTTACATTATTTTTAACATGTTCCTTTAAATATTTTTCAACATTATCATTAGTTCCAATTGGGACAGTTGATTTTACAACAACCACGCAATCATTTTCTAAAACCTCAGCTATTTGTTCACATACACTATATACATAATCTAAATTAGCTGAGCCGTCTGCTCTTTCTGGTGTTCCAACACCAATAATTATTATTTCTGCATTTCTATATGCATCTTTATAATTTGTAGTATATTCTATCCTTTCTTTATTTTTTAACATTAATTCTTCTAAATCTTTTTCATATATAGGACTTTTACCACTTTTCATTAATTCAACTTTTTTTTCATCAACATCAACACACTTAACATTATGACCAATATGTGCTAATGCAACTCCTGTGACTAATCCTACATATCCTGTTCCTGCTACTGCTATTTTCATATTATATTACCTCCTTATAAAAATTTTTATACAAACCATTTTCAATGTTATTTATCCACTCTTGATTGTCTAAATACCAGTTAATAGTTTTAACAATACCTTCTTCAAAATTAACAGTTCTTTTCCAACCTAATTCTTTTTCTATTTTTGAAGAATCAATAGCATATCTCATATCATGACCAGCTCTATCTTTTACAAATGTAATTAATTCTTCCGATTTATTTAACTCTTTTAAAATTATTTTAACTAAATCAATATTAGAATTTTCACTATTTCCGCCTATATTATAAACTTCACCAATTTTTCCTTTGTGCATAATTAAATCTACTGCTATATTATGATCTTTAACATAAATCCAATCCCTAACATTTAACCCATTACCATAAACTGGAATATTTTCATTTTTTAAAGCTTTACTTATTACTACAGGAATTAATTTTTCTGGAAATTGATATGGTCCATAATTATTTGAACACCTTGAAATTGTTGCTGGTAAACCATAAGTTCTTACATATGCCAAGACTAATAAATCAGCTGAAGCTTTGGAAGCTGAATAAGGACTAGATGTCTTAATAGGTGTTGTTTCTTTAAATTTCAATTCTTTTTTATCTAAAGGTAAATCTCCATAAACTTCATCAGTAGATATTTGGTGATACCTTTTAATTCCATATTTTCTAGAAGCGTCCATTAAAATTTGGGTACCTATAATATTTGTTTTCAAAAAGACACTTGGATTTTTAATAGAATTATCCACATGGCTTTCAGCAGCAAAATTAATTACCCAATCAAAATTGTTTTCTTGAAATAATTTTTCTACTTCCTCTTTGTTGGTTATATCGCCTTTTACAAATTCAAAATTATTTTTATCCAATATACAAGATAAATTTTCATAGTTTCCTGCATAAGTTAATGCATCATAACATACGAAATAATATTCTGGATACTTATTTATCATATAGTGTAAAAAATTGCTACCAATAAATCCAGCTCCTCCTGTTACTAATACTTTCATACTACTCCTCCTCTAATAAAGATAATAGATATTTACCATAATCCGTCATTTTTAATTGTTCACCTATTTCTTTTAACTTTTCATTTGAAATAAATTTTTTTCTCCAAGCTATTTCTTCAATACAAGAAATATAATATCCTTGTCTCGATTGAATAGCTTCAACAAATTCAGCTGCTTTTAACAAATTTTGAGGTGTTCCAGTATCTAACCATGCTATTCCCCTTCCCATCATACTCACATTAAGATTATTTTCTTTTAAATAAGCTTCATTAATTGCAGTAATTTCTATTTCACCTCTTGGCGAAGGTTTTACATTTTTAGCTTTTTCAATAACAGTATTATCATAAAAATATAAACCTGGAATTGCTAAATTAGATTTAGGATTTTGTGGTTTTTCTTCAATTGAAACAATATTTCTATTTTTATCTAATTCTATAACACCAAAAGATTTTGGATCTTTAACAGTACAAGCAAATATAGTTGCACCTTTGTTTTTTTGAGCATTAACCAAAATTTCTGAAAGATTACTTCCATAAAAAATATTATCACCTAAAATTAAGCATACATTATCTTTACCAATAAATTTTTCACCAATTATAAAAGCATCTGCTAAACCTTTTGGTTTTTCTTGAATAGCATAAGTAAATTTAACTCCAATATTTGATCCATCGCCTAAAAGCTTTTTATAATCATCAATATCGTTCGGGGTAGATATAATTAATATTTCTTTTATTTCTGCCAAAAGCAATACTGATAATGGATAATATATCATTGGTTTATCATAAAGTGGCAAAAGTTGCTTAGAAACTGATTTAGTCATTGGGTATAACCTTGTTCCTTTACCACCCGCCAAAATTATTCCTTTCATAACCACTTCCCCTCCATCTTTATTATATCACAAATAAAATCAACTTGATCAAAATTTAAATCTGAATACAATGGTAATGTTAGAATACCATTAGCTATTTTTTTTGCAATTGGCGTATTTGAAACATATTTTTTGTAACATTTAAAATCTGTTACTAATGGATAAAAATATTTTCTAGCAATTATTCCTTTTTCTTTTAATTTTTCGAATAATAAATCTCTTGATATTCCATATTTTTTTTCATCAATATAAATAGGAAAATAAATGTAATTAGCTTTTACATTTTTTTGTTTTTGCCAACATTTTATTCCTGGGATATCTTTTAATTTTTCTTGATATCTTTCAACTATTTTTTTTCTTTTTAATATTTCTTCATCAATATGTCTCAAATTACATATTCCCATAGCTGAATGAAATTCACTCATTTTGGTATTCATCCCTATATATTCACATTCCTCTTGATTTATAATACCAAAATTTCTTAAACTTTTTATTTTTTCTTTTATATTTGAATTGTATAATAATGCTCCACCTTCTATAGTATGAAAAACTTTTGTAGCGTGAAAGCTCATCATTGATATATCACCATAATTGCCAATAGTTTTTCCATTATACTCAACACCAAATGCATGTGCAGCATCATATATTACTTTTAAATTATGTTTTTTTGCAATTTTTTCTATTTTATCTACATTACAAACATTACCGTAAACATGAACTGCCACTATAGCACCTGTCTTATCAGTTATCAGTTGTTCAATTTTATCTACATCAATTGTATAATCTTCTTCATTAATATCACAAAAAACAGGTTTTAAATTATTTTGAACAATTGCATTAGTTGTAGAAACAAAAGTAAATGGTGTTGTTATAACTTCTCCTTTTAAATCTAAACTATTAATAGCAGTATATAGTGCTAAATGTCCATTATTAAATAAAGAAACATTTTTAACATTTAAATATTTTTCTAATTGTTCTTCTAATTCATTGTGCAAAATTCCACAATTAGTTAGCCATCTTGAATCCCAAAGTGGTTTTATTTCATTTATATATTCTTCAAATGTTGGCATTGAAGATCTCGTTACATTAATTTTATTCAATTTTAGTCACTCCTTAAATATCAGAATAATCAATCAAATTTTCTATTACATCAACATCAAATACAGGAATATGTTTTTTATCAAAAACTTCTTTTCTTTCTTTATAATAATTATCAATGAATATAGCCTTTTTATGTTTAATAAAATCTGATTTACTATCTAATTCATTTATAATTATTATTTCAGCAAAAATTGATTTATCTATTTTATATTTTTTTAATGAATCATAAATATTAGTACTATGCTTTGATATTAAATAAATTTTTTTATTTTTATTTAAACATTGATAAATAAAAGCCATAGCTTTTGAATTAACTTTATTATTTATAATTAAAGTATCATCAAAATCAATATAAATATTATCATAAGAAAAATTTAAATTATAAGAATTTTTTAAACGTCTACTTAAAGTTAAATCATATTTATTATATAAAATATTTGTATCTAATTCTAATGCATCAAACAATGATAAAAGTGCGAAATTGATTCCTAACGTACGATACAAAGCCATTGTCCCTGCTTGTCTAACAGAAAATTCCATTAATTTATATTTTCCATTAATATCTCTCTTTAACTGAAAAAACCAAGCACCTCTAAATACAAATGTATTGTTTAAATCTATAGCTATTTTTTCTATTTCTTCAGAAAGAGGAATTGTTTTTGATTCAAAAGAAATTCCCATAGTAATTCTTTCTCTTGTTCTTGGGCCAACAAATAATAATTGTCTTTTAAAATTAGTGAAACAATCTACTGTAATTTCATCACCAGGTAAATTTTCACATATTACTAAATCATTATTTGAGTTTAATTTTAAAAATAGTTCTTCATAATCTTTAGCTAAATAAGTTCCTTTTCCTCCAGCTCCAATATTTGGCTTTAAAAAAACAGGATAATCTTTAACTTCATCAATATTATTATAAATTTTTGGACAATAAAATTTATTTTTTAAATTATCAAAAATCAATTTCTTACTATGAGCAATTCTTGTAGTTTCAAGTGGAGAGCAAACTATTTTGGCATTTATGTTTTTTTCATTTTCCATTAAAAATAATGCTATAGTATCATGAGTTGGAATTATCAAATCTATTTGAAATTTATTAATTAAATCATTAAAATGATTTATAAAATTCTCATCAGATATATATAAATTTTCAATACAATAATTAGATTTAGGATATAATTCTTTACCATAATCAATTAAAGAAGAAGCTCCAAATAAATTAAAATGAATATTATATTTTAACGAATCATGAATATTTATAGCATTTTCTCCACCTGCCGGAAAAATTAATACATTATACTTCTTCACAAATTTCCTCCAAACTACTTATAATACAGTCCATATCTTCTTTAGAATATCGTTGATCAATTGGCAATGGTAAAATATTATTTATATATTCTAATTCTATTTTACTTAAATTATTTTCTTCAACAATATTAGGCCACAATTTAGGTATATATATTTTTTTAGAAATCAAATAATCTCTTACTTTTTTTCCTTCATCAACATATAAAGGATACATAAAAGTTAAATTATTAGGTAAAGATAATCTCTGAAACTTTTTTAATTTTTCATTTAAATAATTAAAATTATCTATTCTTATTTTATAAGAATTTTTATAATCAATAGCTCCCATTATAATCTTAGAAAAATTTGACATTTTATAAATATTACCTTTATCAAATTTTTTATCGTTATTAGAAAATTCTGTATAATAAGTGACTGCATTTTCTTCTAATCGTCCTATTAAATGTCCTATTTTATCATTAACAACATAGGGCTCTATTTCATCGTTTTTTTTAATGTTACTGTATAAATATGCTCCGTCAGCAACTCCAAAATATTTTCTGCAATTATATATAGAATTTGTTACTGGCTTTTGAAAAAAAGAATGAGTATTATCTACTATTAAACTTTTATATTTATTCATCATCTTTTTTATTTTATCATTTGAAATCAATCCATAATAATTAACTAAATAAATATATGAGTAACCATCATAATCATCAAGTATAGGCATAAAATCATTATCAATATGGTATAAAACAATATCACATTTTTCATCTACACAAGCTCTATAAACCACTTCACACAAATAAATTGGTAAATAAATTTTTTTTATTTTATTAAATCTTATAAAATACTTTAATGCATTTCTTGAACTATTAAAATCAAGACAATTTTTATGATAAGGCTGATTGATTAAACCTCCTAATTCAATATATCCACCTATTTCTTGCATAAAGTTTTCTCCACTTCAGATTCCATAAATTTATAATCATCTAAAAATTTTAAAATATCACTTGGTTGATTAAACATCATAACATCAATTATAGATAATCCCGGTTCAAAATAACCAATTCTTTGAACATAAGGTTGTAAGTTAATAGATTGAAATTTTAATTCGATATTCTTTTTATCATATTTTGTTTTATCGAAAAAACTAATTCCTCCTGGAGGATTCCAATATTCATTTACATTACCCATAGCAACACAAATATTTAAAGCCCATTCGTCAGGCGCTTTTGCCTCTTCTATTTTTAAATTCATTTCTGAGAAAATCTTAATATTAGGACAAAATCCTAAATATTCACATACTACTTCTAAAATATGTTTATTTAAAACTACAATACTATCAGTATCAATATCTAAAGCTTTTTTTACAACTTCTATTGTTTGATTATAATATGGAGCTTTTCTTTTATATTGAGTTAATTGGCTTAAAATTTTATTTTTCCAATCTTCACTATTTCTAATCTTAATATTCATAATTTTTGTATCTAAAGAATGTTTTTCTAAAGGAACTGCAACATATTGCCAATCTCCTCCTTGTTTTAATATTCTATTTCTTTCAATCCAACCATGTTTTATAAATTGTACAGTATCAAATAATATAAATTCATCAGTATTTTTTATTAAGCTAAAATAACCTAAATATGGAAAAAAGTATGGTTGCATTATTCCTAATTTCATTTTAACGCCTCTTTCTTTTTTAAAAATGACCTTAATATTTCTATCATATAATTTAATGATTCCAATTTTAAAATATAAGCCAATCCAAAATATATAATTACTCCAACTAATATTTGAATGATTAATAAAATATACATATTTAAATTAATAAAATTAAATGAATATACAATTATAAACATTATAATTGAAATAATTAAGCTTGGAAACAAATCTTTTACTTGTTCAAAATAATTATAATTTAATAACTTGCGATTAGGGAAAGAATTTATAAAAGTTGATAAAATAGCTACTAATACTTGTCCAATAGCCATTTGAAGAACACCAAATGGTAAAGTTACTATTAAAGCAAATAACCCAATAACTTTTTTAATTATTTCTAGTTTTAAAAAATAATCACTTTTTCCTAATGCTTTTATTACCTGTAGATTTGCAGTATTAATAGGATATAAAGCATATACAATACATAATAATTGCATGAACGGAACACACCCTAACCAATTTTCTGTTAGCAGTACTTTAACAACTGTTTCTGCCACAGCCGCCAATCCAAACATCATAGGAAATAACAACAACGAACTAGTTACTATAGATCTTCTAACCATTTTCTTTAATTTGTCTTTTCTATCTTGTTGTTTTGAATAAGCGGGTAACATTACTGAACTTATTGCACCATCAACATTAACAGCAATTAATTTGGGAAATTGTTCACCTTTATTATAATTACCTAAAGTACTACTACTATAAAATTTACCAATAACTAAATTATAAATATTTTGATAAATAGTATCTAAAAGAGCTGAACATAATATTTTCCAACCATAAGATAACAATGACTTTACCCTATTAATTGAAAACATTAACTTTGGCTGCCAACCAGAAGTAAACCATAAAATAATAGTTGTTGCTATAGAATTAGCAATTTGTTGACCTACTAGCGCCCATGGTCCAAATCCTTTATAAGCCATTAAGACACCTGTAGTCCCAGATATTAAAATAGCCACTAAACTACTTAAAAATAATTTTTTAAATTTCATTTCTTTAGCAATTTTTGCATTTTGAACCGAATTAATTGCTCCAAAAAATAATGTCAATGATATAACTCTTAATATCGAAGTAATAGCAGGCATATTATAAAAACTAGCTATAATAGGTGCGGCAAAAAACAATATCACATAACAAATTGACGCAATCAATAAGCTAATATAGAATACTGATGAAAAATCCAATTCATCAGAATCTTTTTTTTGAATCAATGATGTACTAAATCCTGTTTGAATAAAAACATTAGCAATTGCTGTAAAAACCAATATCATAGATACTACTCCATAATCACTTGGAAGTAATAATCTTGCTAATATGATTGAAACGATAAATTGAACACCTTGAGTTCCAATACGCTCTAAAAATTTCCAAATTAAGGAAGAAATCACTTCATTTTTTATATTTTCATTTTTCAAAAAATCACCTCAAACTAGCTATTTACCAAAAAAAATCATCTTAATAAATATTAGTATATTTATTGAAATATTAAATACTAAAATTCACTTATACACCAAACAATTTTTAAGATACGTATGCTATATTTTATTTCTGCTTTTTAATTTTTAAATAAAGTTTATATATAACTTTACTGTTTTTTAATTGTAATTTTATTTTTTCATTTAATGATAATTTCTTATAATATTTTGCATATTTTTCTTTTTTTATTTCATTTAAATCATTTTTATCCTTGAAATAGCAAAAACTTCTATATAAAATTTTATTTTTAATCAAATTATCATAAAGATATTTTGTTTCTTTGTTGAAAGAATTATATATTTGAATTTCCATTTCAAAATTCTTTTGTTTAACAATATCATTATTTTTTTGAGCTACACTCCATGAATTAATAGCATTAGTTCTATAACATGACATCACATTATTAAAATGATAACAATTACCTTTAGACAATAAATGTAATTTTAAAGGTAAATCTCCTACTGTTGCTTCATAATAGTAATTTGGAAGTTTTAAAACATCTTTTTTTCTAAATAACATTGAAGAAGTATGCATACTAGAGTTATTAGATAAAAAATTTTCAATTGTTACAATTCCTTCTAAATAAGAATTTATTAAATCTATTTTTTCATTATTTTCATTAATAATTTCTGTATTATGAGAACATAAACTTATTTTTTTGTGTAAATCCATATAATCGACTTGTTTTTGTAATTTATTATCATCACACCAAAAGTCGTCTCCATCACATAATGCAATATACTTTCCTTTAGCTTTATCTAAAACTTTAACTAAAACAGAATTGGCGCACTTTGAATATTGATTCTCTTTTTCTAACATTAAAATAATTTTATCTGAATATTTTTTTTTATATTTTTTTAATATATTTATAGTACCATCAGTAGATGCATCATCATGAATTATTATTTCAAAATCAAAATTTGTTTTTTGACTAAGAAAACTATTAATAGCTTGTTCTATATATTTTTCTTGATTATATGTAATACAACACACACTTACTTTAATGTCACACATAAATTAACAATCTATTTCCTTTTTTAAATTATTGATAAAATTAGTTGTATTTGATTTGAATGGAATCATTTTTTTTGTTTGAATTTTTTGTACTAATTCATCCAAATCGTCATTTTCATCTAGTTTTAATATATATCCTACTTCAGAAAAAATATCTACAATTTGTTTTTGATGATCATCTACATGCTCACCATACTTTTTTAATCTAGGACATGCTATTACTTTTTTTCCTTGTTTTATTGCTGTCACAATCGAACCGGTACCACCATGAGTTATTATTAAATCGGCTTGCTTTATTAATTTATCCATTTCCTGATAATCAACAAAATCAAGCATTTTCATTTTTTTACTTTTATATTTCGTATATCCAGCTTGAACAATTATTTTATCATTTATATTACTTTTTTCAATCATATCTAATAATCTATTAAAAGATTGTTTTTGTGTGCCTAACGTTACTAATATCATCAATAAATACCTCCAAAATATTTTGCTTTAGGATAAAATTCCAACATAGTTTCCCATTGTACTATAAATGTATTAGCAATTGGATAAACAAGCCTACCTGATAACGTAGGACTTGTTCTTTTTGCATAACTTTCGATAAATATTATTTTTCTACCAAATAATCTACCAATATAGCACATTGGAACAGCTGTATGAGTTCCCGTTGTAACAATAACATTAGGACGATATTTAAAAAACAAATAAAATGATTTAAAAATATTAAATAAAAAGATAAATACATATTTAAATAAATATTCTCGAGAACCATAAATTAAATATTCCATTTTGTATTTTTTTTTCATGTCTTTAGTAACGTCATTTTTTTCAGTAACTAAAACATAATTATAATCTTTAAAAATAGTTTTAAGTTCTAAAAGCTGTGTTAAATGACCTCCAACACTACTTATAAACATAACTCGTTTCATATTAACCTCACATTATAAATTGTTTAATTAACCATTTTTTAAAATTTAAGAATGAAGTTTCATAGTTAATTCCTATTCTTGAAATTTCATACTTATCATTTTTTTTTGAAGATAAATTAGATTTATCAAGAGTAAATGCCATTTTATAATTATTTTCTTCTAATACTTGCTTTATTTTTTCAGACGAAGTACCATATGGATAACAAAAAATATTAGTTTCAAATTTTTGCATTTTGATAAAATCATTTTTTACTTCTTCTAAAGATAAATCTTTTGTATTTAGATTATGTAAATCAAATGAATGACTATGAATTTCTAAATTAGGATACTCTTTTTTTATAGATTCTAATAAATCTCTACCAATGAATTGCTGTTTTGCAGGATTATATTCTTCTGATACATCATTAATTTTATTACCAATAATAAACATAGTTGCTTTGAAATTATATTTTTTCAAAATAGGTAAAATTTCATAATAAATTCCTAAATCACCATCATCTATAGTTATCATTACTGTTTTTATTGGATATTTTTTATCAGTATTTCGCCAATTTTCAAATTCACTCATTGATATGGTTTTATAATTGTTTTCATATAAATATTTCATTTGTTCTTCAAATCTTTCAACTGTATCTACCCATTTATTATCTTTATAATATTCATTTTTTATTTCTTGTGGAACAATTTTATGATAAGCAAAAATTGCTATTTTTCTTTCTTTGAAATTAAAATATATACAAATGCCTACAATCAATAATATTGATGTTAATATTAATATCATCAATTTTTTCATACAAAAATCACTCCTCATATATTTTTATAGTCTCATAATAAATTTTTTGATTATACTGAATATAATCAAAATTATATTTAATTTTAAATCCTTCATTAATAAATTTTTTCATACCATCATAAATTGCTTCATCATTATTTGAAACTACTATTCCATATTTATTTTTAATATCTTTTTTTGCATCAGAAACATTAGTTGTTACAATTGGAATATTAAGTACAAGAGCCTCAATAAACACAACAGGATATCCTTCTCTTATTGAAGATAATAAGAGGGCTGATGATTTATTTAAATATTTATAAGGATTTTTCTTTTTTCCTAACAAATGAATATTGTTAATGTTTAATTCTTTTATTTTATCAATATATAACTGATGATCTTCCCCATCACCTACAAAAAGAACTTCAAATTTATATCCTTCTTTGTTCAATTTATTAGTAGCCTCAATTATTCTTATAAGTTTTTTAGATTCTTCAATATGACGACATATATTAATAAAATATATAGTATTATTTTCAAATTTAAAATCATCTATTTTTTCATTAGATTGTAATAATATTTTATCTCCATCTATTACATTATTTAATACATAAATATTATCTTTTCTATGAATTAATCCTACTAATGCTTTCTTTGCATCTTCTGAAACACAAATAATTTTTTTAAATTTTTCATATTTACATTTTTTTATTCTTTTTTGCAGTATTTTTTTATTCATTCCATCAATTAAATTTGAATGAATGTAAACTATACTATTTTCACTACTTAATCTAGTTAAAGAAGTTAGAATTGGATGCTGATAAGAATATGAAATAGCAATATCATATTTAACAAATATTTGATAAATATATCTAAAAATTAATTTTATAAATGCTGTTACTTTTCCAAATAAATTCCATTTATTTGGACATGCAATAATTATTTTAATATTTTTAGGTAATAATTCTAAATAATTCATATCACCCTTATATACTAAATATAACGTTAAATCATATTTTTCATTTAACTTAACATAATTAATTAAATTAACTAAAGCTTTTTCCATGCCTCCAAAAGATAACTTTGGCATATATATAATCATTTTCTTCTTTTTGTTACTGATTTTTTCTAAACCTTTAAAATAACTTTCTTTGTTACCATCAAATTTTTCGATTTCTTCCTTATATTTATCATAAATATTTTTATCATTTATAAAATCTAGCATTCCTTTTTCCAATCCTGAAATTGAATCATCTACCAAAAGACCCATTTTACCATTTTTTAATGCTTCTTTTGTACCAGTAACATTTGTTCCTATACAAATTTTTTTCAAACATAAAGCTTCATTAATAACTCTTGGATATCCCTCATATAAAGAAGAACTAATCAAACAGTCACATTGCTTCATATATGGATAAGGATTAGATTTTACTCCGTGAAGTATTACCTTATCTTTAATATTATTTTTTTCAATTAAATCAATAACTTTTTTGCCTTCCTCAGTATCATACTTTCCTAAAAAATGTAACAAAACATTTGAATTTTTTTGAACTACTTTAGAAAAAGCTTCTATTAATCTATCATATCCTTTTTGAGTATTAAAACGACCTACTGCCAAAAAATTAATCATATTTTGATCGAATTTATAATCTATTTTTACTTTTGCCTTTTTTACAATATCATCAACATTAAAATAAGTATAAATAGTACTTGTTTTTCCTTCACAAAAAGGATATTTTTCTAAAAATTCTTGTGTAGTCAAATCAGAAACTGTATAAATATAATCCATTTTTTTATAAGAATTTTTAACAAGCTGTTCTCCCCAAGGAATCTTATGAGCTTTTAACTTATGATTTTTTAAGCCTACTCTTATTGATGCTATTTTAGTTGAGTTTTTATTATTACTAGATGCAATAAAAACTGATGGATATCCTTCTAAATAAGCAACTTCAGTATTATAATCATCTTTTATAGTTTTTTTATAAACATATTTTATAAATGGTCCTCCTATCATATAAAAAATATGATAAATTTTTTTCTTTATTTTGTTATAATTAGAATTTAAAATTTCATAAACATTGATATTTTTATCCAATTTTTCTAATAAATGTCCTCTTTTTCGTAATAATACAATATCTACCTTATTTCCATTTTTTGATAATTCATTAACAACATCAACCATGCCAACTTCTGCTCCACCTATACTTAAATCATTTATCATAAATAAATAATCTCTTTTAATTTTTTTGTTTGTTTTTTTAGTAAATAAATTACTTGCGATAATTAAAAGAATAATTAAATAAAAAACAGTTTGAGCAAATTGCATAGTATATCCAACAAAGTAAAGTATCGCCAAAGATAAACCAAATCCAAAACCTAAAATAAATTTAGAAATTGACATTTTTTTAATATTAAATAAACATTTTAAACCATTGATTGCAATATAACCTAATGGTAAAACTATTATTAATAAAAATCCAACCAATCCATAACAATAAAATATAGTTAAAACATCAGTTTCTACCCAATTACAATTAGGCATTGTATCATGACCATAACCTAATATTTTATCCTTAATAGGGCTTATAGAATATAAATATTTATTTAATGTTTTTTGAATTGTCCTATTATCGAAAACCGAACTCTTTATATCTCTATATTTATATAATGTATATACCATTCTATTTTCAAAAGTAGATAAATCAGGATTTTCTTGCATTGTTAAATCTTCATAATCATCTATATTATCTTCTATTAAATTGATATCGCCAGTTTCATCACCTTCAGAAATGCTTATTTGATTTTTAAAATTGGCATATCCATAAGTTAAATTAAATGTTGATATTAAAACTAAAGAAATTGTTATAAAATATATTGTATCCTTACTTATTTTTTTATCTTTTATTGAAACAATTATTTTCATTAATGTATAAAATAGGACTATAAATAAAGTCATAAATAAAGGTGTTTTTGTCCCTACCAAATAAAAAGGTGGAATCAAAATACAAGCAAAAAATAAATATTTATACCATTTATTTATATATTTTTTTTCAAAAATCGTGTAAATTATGACAGGTAAAGCATAAATAATTGAATGACCTATATAATGCGCTGAAACAGACCAACCACGCCATCCTTCCTTTCCTTTAGAAAAAATATACGTTAATGGCGATGTATTAGTAATAACCGAAATAAAATATATTAACACCATTAAGCCAATAGCTAAAGTGAAAGAAATTAAGATTTTTTTTCTATCTTCTTTATTGACAATTTTAAAAATAAAATAAAAATTAATCAATTGTATTATAAAATATCCATAATTACACAAATATCTTATTTCATTAAACATATTACCATAAGATAGTTCAAAGAAATTATTCCTTATATTTATCAAGTGTAAGATACAATAAATTCCATAAATAGATAAATAGATAAATGAAATTAACTTTTCTTTGGTTGAAATTTTATAACTGAACAATAAATATAAATAAATTCCAATTGAAATTAATGGGCGAATAAATGATATGAATGGTAAATCAAAATTAATTACATTATTTAGAAAATAAATAAAAACATCATATAAAGGTTGTAATATAATAAATAAAATCAAAAATTTTGTAAATTTATCTGTTTTCATGTTAATCACCCTACTCAAATAATTTTTTTACTTTTCTTAAATTGTCATCGTTTATTTTTTTAAAATTATTAGTTAAATTTTTATTATCATTTTTTTTGCTTAACCATATATTTAAACCTTCATCAATACTATTATCCAAATTAGGAATAATTACTTTATCTGAATATTCATTCAGAATTTCTCTAACACCTGGAACATCTGTTGCTATAATACTTTTATTTAAAACCATTGCTTCAATTACAACAGTCGGATAAGCCTCACTACGTGAACTGAGTAAAAAAGCATCACATTTTTTTATATAAGGATAAGGATTTTTCTTTAGTCCTAAAAAAATAACATTATTAATTTTTTGTTCTACCAAACTATGCGTCAACTTATCTTTTAATAGTCCATCACCTATAATATAAAAATTTATTTTATTTTCATATTTTTGGGCAATATTTATAATTCTATCAAAACCTTTTTCTGATACAATTCTTCCAATTGATAAAATATTTAATTTGTCTGAATCAAATGAAATATTTTCCAAATTTGATTTGTTTATAATTTTATTAATATCAACATAATTATGAATTAATTCAATTTTTCCTTCACTTTCAGGAAATGTTTCTTCAAAAATATTAATACATGATTCACTAACACCTATTATCTTATCAAAAGAATTACAAATAGTTGAATATTTTTCATATGTTGTCACATCATCTTTAGTAACACTAGCATGTATCCAAACTATTTTTTGACTATTATTTGGACTCATTTTAACAATATTAGAAGGTAACCCAGCTAAAAAAGCAATTTCCGTATCATATTTAGTTTTCAAAATTTTTTTATATACATAATTTACATACAATTTGCTTTTGCCAAAATATCTATAAATTAAACTTCGTTTAACTTTATTATAAAATTTTTCTAATGAAGATTTACAAAATTCATCACCTTTAGTTAAATATTTCAATTTTATATTAGGTGATATGCTTTTTAACAACTCTCCACGTTTTTCGATTAATAAAACTGTTATATCAAAATCTTTATAAATATTATTTAAAATATCTACCATAACAGTCTCTGCCCCGCCTATTTGTAGGCTACCAATAACAAACAAAATTTTTTTCAATATTAACACCAATCTTTCTAATTTAGGGAGATTTTCAATTACTTAAATTAATAAATTTAATGGTTATATTTATTAACTCTTTCTAAATCTATCCATTCACCTAAAATATCATTATACATATCTGGTGAAAATTTATCAAAACCTGCACTATCAAAAAAGGTTAATTCTCCAAAATAAAGCTGATCATTACATTCATAAAAATCAATTCTTACATGAGGAAAATTTTTACCTAAAATTTTACAGAACTGAATCATTTTTTCAAAATTTTTAGGTTTTTTTATTTTTTTATTATAATCAGGAAATGTTTGGTGCATATCAAGTTTATTAAAACTCATATCATAAAAGCTTATTTTAGGATTTTTATTTCTTTCAGATATTATAAACATAATCTTTGGTTCTCCATTAAAGCAATAAAACTTATAATCAATAATACCTTTATATATTTTATCTTCCATATATTTTTCTGCTATTATACGAGGTTTTACATCTTTATAAGGCCATTCTCTCCACAAATAAAAATATTTTCTTTTTAATCTTTTACTTAAAAATTTTTTTGCTTTTGATATGTCAAAATTTTTTTTATTTTTACATATAACAACAGTTCCAGAATCGTGTGTTGTTTTTAAAACAAATTGATTAGGCAATTTTTCAAAATCTATATCATTAACATTATTATAAACATCTAAACATGGTATTAAATATTTTTCTCCAATTAATTTTTTTACGTAATCTCTAACTTCATATTTATCAACCAATTTTGTATATAATGGATTCCTATCAAATAACTTTAACCATTGAAGCTTCTCTGTAAAGTTTTTAGGGTTATCCAAATTTAAATCATCACCAGTTTTTTCTTTATATACATATTCCAAATATTTTTTATCATTATACGGAATAATTCCCTTTGAGGCCAAAAAAATTATTATTTTTTTAGGATTTTTTATTATTTTAACTATTTTTTTTGTTAGCATTTAAACATCTATCCTCTTTCATTATTTTTGTTTTAAATGCCACTCAACGAATTTTTTAATTCCTTCTTTAAATGAAGTTTTAGGGGCATAATTCAATAGTTTTTTTGCTTTACTTATATCAGCATAAGTTCTTTCAACATCACCTGGCTGCATAGGTAATTGTTCAATTTTAGGTGTTACTCCTAAAACCTCACCAATAATGTCAATCATCTCTTTTAATGAAATTGGAGTTGAATTACCAATATTAATTATTTCATAGACATTGTCATTATTGAAAACATACTCTGTTGATTTTATAATTCCATCAACTATATCATCAACATAAGTATAATCCCTAGATGTAGAACCATCACCATACATTGGTATTTCTTTATCTTCTAACATTAATCTCGTAAATTTGTTAATAGCTAAATCCGGTCTTTGTTTTGGACCATAAACTGTAAAAAATCTTAGCATGATTATATTCATGTTAAATAATTTATGATAAACATGTGCCATAACTTCATTGCTTTTTTTTGTTGCTGCATATGGACTTATGGCATAATCAACTATAAAATCTTCCTTAAAAGGAACTTTATCACAATTACCATAAACACTACTTGAAGAAGCCATAACTAAATTTTTTATTGCATATTTTTTAGCCATTTCTAAAATATTTTGTGTTCCTAATCCATTTACTTCTTGGTATAAAATAGGATTCTCTATCGAAGGACGAACACCAGCCATAGCTGCCAAATGGACTATACAATCAATATTATTTTCTTTAAAAACTTTTTCTAATTCTAAATAATTTCTAATATCCACTCTATACAAAAAATAATTTTTATTTTTTAAACTTTCTTTTATGTTCTTTTCTTTATATTTTGGATCATAAAAATCGCAAAAATTATCAATTACAACCACTTTGTTACCCATTTCTAATAATTTATCTGCTAGAGTTGAACCAATAAAACCAGCCCCTCCAGTAATTAAATATGTCTTCATTATATCTCTCCTCACTAATATTCCATTAATCTAATTATATAATATTTTCTTTAATATTAAAAGACTATTTACATTATTTTACTAATTTTAATTATTTTTTTAATTATAATTAACATTTGAAAATTATATAGACTAAAATATAAAAATTTGATAAAATTATTAATAGAGGTGTTAAGATGTCAAACGAAACTTTAATTCAAGTATTATTAGTAACATTTGCGTGTTACCTATTTGTATATTTAATAGTTCCTATTGTCAAAAAAATAGCAAATCATGTTGGAGCATTAGATATTCCAAACGAAAGAAAAGTTCATAAAATTCCAATACCACGATTAGGTGGATTAGCTATTTATACTGGTTTTCTATTCGGTTATATGGTATTTGGAAAACATACAGATGTTATGAACTCAATTCTAATAGGCAGTTTTATTATTATAATAACAGGAATAATAGATGATATAAAACCGTTAAGTGCTAAAGTAAAATTATGTGGTCAAATTGCTGCTGCTTTAGTAGTTGTGTTTTATGGAAATATTTTGTTATCTAGTATGAGTGCATTTGGAATATATATTAATTTTGGAATATTATCATATTTAGTAACAATAATCTTTATTTTATCTTTCATAAATTGTATGAATTTAATTGATGGATTAGATGGGTTAGCTGCTGGAATTAGTAGTATATTTTTCTTGACAGTTGGTAGTATTGCTATATTTAAACATACCCAAGGATTAGATTTTATATTATGTTTTATTATGTTAGGTTCTTGTTTAGGATTCTTAAAATATAACGCTAATCCTGCTTCAATATTTATGGGCGATACTGGTTCTATGTTTTTAGGTTTTATAATAAGTGTTATTGCACTTTTAGGATTTAAAAACGTTACAATGACATCTATTATTATTCCATTTACGATATTAGCAATTCCTTTTCTAGATACTATATTTGCTATAATAAGAAGATATTTAAAAAATGAAAGTATTACTAAACCAGATAAATTTCACATTCATCATCAACTACTAAACATGAATTTTTCCCATAGAAAAACAGTATTGATAATATGTTTTATTGATTCATTATTTGCTTTAGCTTCTATTGTTTATGTATTAATAGACAATAAATTAGGATATCTATTATATGGAATTTTAATGTTATTAGTTCTAATATTTGTTTTAAAAACTAATATAATTATTGAACATGATAAAAGCAAATTTTCTCTTAACTTATTTAAAAAAAGAAAAAAATAAATGGCTATAAACTAGCCATTTCTTCATCTCCTTTTGGAGTTTCTTCAACAACACCTTTATTCTTTTTAGCTAATTTTTTAGCTAATTTTTTTTCTTTTTTTAATTCTTTTTTAGTTTTACCCCCTAAAACATTTTCTAATGCATTATCATTTACATCAATAATATTCATACGCATTGTTTTATCTAAAAAATTTTTTTGTTGTTTATTTTTATTTGATAATAATACTATAAATATAATATATGAAATTATTATGAATCCAAACATACCAATTAGCGCATTAAAATAAATATCAGTATTTATAGTTACGGTTTCATATATTTGTAATGTATTTTCTTTAGCATCATATTTATATAAATTTTTACTACCATTTTCTAAATTTAATCCATATATCAATGGATATTCATAACCTTCTTTAGAATAAGCAACTATTTCTTTATCAGCAATATTAATTTTAGTTTCTGTATATCCTTTAGGAATTAATGACTGATCCATATCTAAAATATAAATACCTAAAGAATTAAATTTAGCTTCATTATATAAAGTGTAATTACCATCTTTATACAAATATAAATTAACATTACCACTACTATCTTTTAATCCTACTAAAGTAAAATCTACTGTTTGATTATAATAAGCAGGAACATCTTCTTCATTTATTTTAACAGTTGTTTCTTGATAATACATACTAGCAACAGGTAAAAATTCTTTTTGTCTAACAACAGTATACGTGTTACCATCTAAAGTTACTTCAATAGGATTCATCTCTTTAACATTAGCATTTATAATGTATGTTTTTGTACTACCATTTTGAGCAGTAACAACTATCTTAATTTGATTCATTCCTTGGGATAAAGTAACTTTACCATCTCCATCAATAGAAGATTTACTATCTTCAGGTTCAGCTATAATATTAATTTCTGTGACATCAAAATTTAAATCTATATTATATTCTAAAGTATCTTTATTAAATTCTAAATCATAACCTTCAATTTTTAAACTAGATAAATTATTATTTTTACTATAAGTAGACTCTAATTCAGATTGCGTCATCATTTTGAAACTAGTGCTACCTGCTGATACACTCATATTTTTTTCAGTATCCATATCTAAAACACGAGCATTTTTAATACTAACAGATCCAGTTCCAGAAGACTTAGCTTTAAATTTAAATGTATATGTTTTTGATTTTGTATTTAAACTTGAGGCTGATTCAGCAACATATAATCCACCAAAACTTGAACTTACAAAACTTAAGTTAGAAGAAGGAACTACATCAAAATTCCAAGATCCTAAATTAGCAGAAGATGATACTTTAACAGTTACAGTTACTGTATCACCTACTATAACAGTTGATTTAGAAGAATAAACATTTATAGTTGCACTAGAAGCATCTACTTTATTTACAATTATAAAACTTAAAAATATACTAAATATTATTAAACTAATTTTTTTCATTATACCCTCCTTATTGTTTTATCGTTGAAGCACCTAAAATATGCTTTTGAACTTTTAATAAATCTAAAATATCTACAGTTCCATCTTTAGATACATCACTTGCTTTTATTTGTGTCTCATTTAAAGTTGAAGCTTTTAAAATATGTTTTTGAACTCTTAATAAATCCAAAATATCTATTTCACCATCACCATTAGTATCACCATAGATAACAACTTCAAAAGTTTTACTTTCGTCACCAACAGTAATTGTTACTTTATAACCAGTTCCAACAGAGCCATTTGCTTCTTTGCCATTTAAATCAGTTATTTTAACATCGGCTAAAGCATTTACATCTGTAACCGCTTTTATTATAGTCGAAGTATTAGTTAAACCAGTTACATAACCATCTTTAAAAGTACCAGATTTAATATTATTAATTGTATCATCCAAAGTCATACTTTCCGCATCCGTTAAGTTAACTGTTATATTGTAAACTAATTTGTCACCATTTTGAGCAGTAACTGTAACAGGTATTACTTGACCATCTTTAGTAATTTTAACATCACCTGTTCCACCAACAGAAGACCTTGATTCAATAACACTAGCACCAACATTTACACTACCAGTACTTGCTGGTAAAGTAATTGAATAATCTGTTTTTAAACTATTAAAATTAGCCACACTTTTGCCATTTATAGTTAAAGATTTCAAATAATTTATTGGATTTTTTTCGCTAGGTATAGGTGATTTTTCTGGCATATTTTTATAAACAGGTATTGTAAATATAAAAAATTGTTCATACATCTTATTACCAAATATTTCTTTATATCCTTTATATGTAGAATTTGCTTCACTATATGGAGCTTCTATATTTTGCATATATTGATGTGAATAAAAACTACAATTACTTATATTAGTTTTATCACAAACAACATCCCATTTTTGAAAATAATTAGTATCTTGTCCAACATTTATATAATTTTTACCAACTAAGCTAGAACCTCCAGTTATAGCTTTTTCTTCGGAATTCCAACCTTTGTTATATGCATATTCTAAGCCATTATAGACAACATCTTTTCCATCAGCACCATAATTAAAGAAATTATAATAGCCATTAAATTGTGGATAGTTAGGGTAAGTTCCTTTTACTAAAGCACTTCTCGTATATCCAGTTTCTTGTAAAATACGACTTGCCAAATAATATGGATTAATTTTATAAGTTGTACCCGCACTATAAATAACTTGTGCGAAAGATTTATCTCCTCCATCAACTTTTTCTTTAGCCATAAAACTACCTGTCAAAATAGCAGAAACACCATCAAGAGTATGAGTAGAGGCACTGTATGATAGACTTTCAAACATAAATATTCTAGTTTCATTTAAGAAATTTCTAGGATCTATATAATATGCAATTGTCTCTTCGCTAGCTGCATACCAAGTAGAACCTCCACCAGAAAAATCTGTAGAAAATTTATTTGTTTCATAATTATAACTATCCATATGTTTTAATCCATCTCTTGAATTATTTGAGTCCCAAATTAAACTTTTACCTAATGTAGCTTCATTTTTAACAACTGTATTAAAATCTAATCTGGTGTCATATGCTTTAAATATAGCATTAGGATAAATTGTGTGTAATAATCTTAAAGAATCGTGATAACTTTCAGGAAATTTTTTTAAACTTTCTTCAAATTCTTCATCAGTTTGAACTTCAATCAATTTAATCATATCAGCACATGCATATCCAATACCAATATCAACTTCATCAAATTCAATTTTATACCATAAACTGCATTCGGAATTTGTTCCATCGTCAGGTTTATATTCAGCTAATATTTTAACTTGTTCACCCTCACCTAAACCATCACTTAATTTAGAATAACTTATTCCAGCCCCAGCTCTTACTGATATACCATTACCTTTCTTAGAACTAACATAACCATATCGTACTTCTGAAGCCATAACAGGTGGTATTAAACTAACAAAAAGAAAAATAATAGCAAACATAACATTTATTATCTTTTTCATATCCTCACCTTATATAATTATAACATTTTTCGACATAATTTGTATACTAAAAAATAATAATTACCACATTTTTACATAAAAAAAGAAAGCCGTAATCCTACGAGCTTTCTAATTGTATCATAAGATACATTATATTATATGCAAGTATTTGTCAAAAGTTACCTAAAATATGATAAAATACTTACAAGGAGGGGGAAATTTACATGATAAATGAGATTATAACACAATATAAAAAATATCGAAATGAATATATGGAAAATTTAAAAAATGAAAAAAATAAAATTAAAAGAATCAAATTACAAATACCGAATATTTTAACAAGATCTAGAATTTTTGCACCTTTTATTTTAGTTCCTTGTGCTTTGACAGGTAATTTTGTTTTAGCTACAGTTATAGCAGCTTTATTAGGTTTAACAGATTGTTTTGATGGTTTTTTAGCTAGAAAATGGAATGCTACTAGTAACTATGGTCAAAAATTAGATGCTATTAGTGACAAATTATTTGCTATAGGTATTGCTATTCCAGTTTTAATTACTAATCCAATTTTAATATTACCAACAATTATTTTAGAAACAATTATTGGAAGTATAAACTTTAAATCACAAATAAAAGGAAATAACCCAAAATCAACTTTATTAGGTAAATTTAAAACAACTGTTTTATATATATTTTTAGCTTTAATATATTTAACAAAAACTTTAAATATTCCATTATCATTATTCGGTCTTACGTGTGGCACAAATGTTTTACAATTAGTTACCGCTGTTCAATATTATCTAATAGATAAGAAAAAAGATGAAAATAAAAAAGAAAATATAATTGAAAAAGTTGAAGAATTAAAAACTGATGATGAAGCCTTAAGTATTAGTCCTTATAAAAAACAAATTGAAGAGTTAAAAACTCTAAAAGAATCTCTAATACCAAATAAAGCCGAAGAAAAAGAAAAAACATACATAAAAACACCTAGAAAATAGGTGTTTTTATTAGTCCATTAATTCTTGCTCTAAAGCTTCTAATGGTTCATCATCAATATAAGGTATTTCTAAATCGTAATTATTTTTGCGATATTTTTTAGCACCAGTACCTGCTGGAATTAATTTACCAATAATAACATTTTCTTTTAATCCGTTTAATTCATCTACTCTACCATGAATTGCTGCATCTGTTAAAATTCTTGTTGTTTCTTGGAATGAAGCAGCAGATAAGAATGAATCTGTTTCTAAACTTGCTTTAGTAATACCTAATAATACCGGTCTGCCTAAAGCAGGAGTTTTTCCTTCTAGGATCAATTGTTTATTAGTATCAGCAAAATGATTTATATTAACCATAGTACCTGGTAAATAATATGAATCACCTGATGAAATAATTTTAATTTTAGAAATCATACGTTTAGCAATAATTTCAACGTGTTTATCAGAAATACTAACACCTTGAGATTGGTAAACTTTTTGAATTTCTAATAAGATATATTGTTGTACAGTAATTGGGTCAGTTACAACCAATAATTCTTTAGGACTGATAGCTCCGAATGTTAATTTATCTCCAGCTTCTACTTCTTGATTAACTTCAACCAATAACTTAGCACCATAATTTGTTGTATGAACTTTAGTTTCAGCATCATTAGTAATAGTAATTTCATATTTACCATTAGATTCTTCAATCTTAGTAATTTTACCATTAATTTCAGAAATAGTTGATTTACCTTTAGGGTTACGTGCTTCGAATAATTCTTGAACACGAGGTAAACCTTGAGTAATATCGTCACCAGCAACACCACCAGAGTTGATAGTACGCATTGTTAACTGAGTACCAGGTTCACCAATTGATTGAGCAGCCATAATACCTACAGCTTCCCCTACTTCAACAATTGAACCTGTTGCTAAGTTACGACCATAACATTTACAGCATACACCATGTTCAGTTTTACAAGTTAAAACTGTTCTAATAGGTACTTTAGTAATACCAGCTTTAATAATTTTATCAGCTAATTGTTCAGTAATATAAGTATTTCTTTCA
This sequence comes from uncultured Bacilli bacterium, assembly GCA_944359085.1. Classification (GTDB taxonomy): domain Bacteria; phylum Bacillota_I; class Bacilli_A; order RF39; family UBA660; genus Faecisoma. Next base: position 37,458 of record CALVSQ010000008.1, read on the forward strand.
GCTATTACATCTTTAGTTTCAGGATTAATAACTCTTTTACTTGTATATCTACCAACAATACGATCTCTTAAACTTTCAATTACAGTATTATTTTTATCATCAATAAATGCTTCAACGATAACACCTTCAGTAGTACCACAATCATCTTCTTTTACAATCATATCTTGTGATACATCAACTAAACGTCTTGTTAAGTAACCAGCATCGGCTGTTTTTAAAGCGGTATCAACAGCACCTTTACGAGCTCCATGGGTAGCTAAGAAGAATTCTGATACATTAGCACCTTCAGTGAAAGATGATGTGATTGGAATTTCAACAGCTTCACCAGTTGGTTTCATCATTAATCCACGCATACCAGCCATTTGGTTGTAGTTAGACATGTTACCACGAGCACCTGAATCAATCATCATAGAAATAGAATTATCTTTATGAGTTTTAATAAATCCTTCTAACTCACTAGCTATTTTATTTTTAGCTTCATTCCATGTATCAACAACATTTTCATAACGTTCTCTATCAGTAATTAAACCACGTTTAAATTGTTTATTGATAATTTCTACTTTTTCTCTTGCTTCAGCTAATACTTCTGGTTTAGTTTTAGATTCGATAATATCTCCAATACCAATAGATATACCAGATAATGTTGAATATTTGAATCCTAAATCTTTCATTTTATCAAGCATAACTGATGTTTCAGTTGTTTG
>CALVSQ010000009.1 GCA_944359085.1 uncultured Bacilli bacterium
TCATTGTAAACATTCCTTTCAAAATAATCATTCCTTTCATCTACATTTTGTTGTAGAATTTTAGGAATTATTCATAAATAAACTTATAATAGGAATTTATCATAAATTTAAGACAAATATATAATGTAGGTATAGACAAATACATAAAAAACTATTATAATAATGATAAGAAGTTTATCAAAGGTGAAGAAGCATTAATTATGTTAGATTTGGGTAAACAAAGGATTAGAAGAATTATCGGAAAAGAGTGAGATAGTGAAGAATTTTAAAGAAGAAGTAATAAAAGCTAACAATGATGAGTTTGTAGTGGATTGGATAAGTCGTGAAGAAGAACAAAAACAATATGAAGAAGTAATGTATGAAAAAGGATTTAATCAAGGATTATCTGAAGGAAAATTAGAAGGAATCGAACAAAATAAAATAGATGTAGCAAAAGAAATGTTAGAATTAAATATGGATTTAGATGTAATAAGTAAAGTAACTAAATTAGCTAAAAATGAAATCGAAAGTTTAAGAAATTAAACTTTTTTTAATTAATATACTTAATTAGGTGATTAAATGCTTAAAATAATTGATAGTATTTTATGGGCAATAGCAACAATCCTAATGGTATATTCTGGTGTTTATTTTACATATAAATTAAAATTTGTACAATTTAATTTTAAAGAAATGTTTAGAAATATAATAAAAAAAGAAAATGATTCAATATCTCCTTTTGAATCTTTAATGATGGTATTAGGAGGAAGAATTGGTGTAGGAAGTATTGCCGGTATTGCATTAGCTATCTATTTAGGGGGAATAGGTTCAATTTTTTGGATGTGGATAATCGGTTTTATATCTGCTGCTAACAGTTTTGCTGAAACAACTTTAGGTGTTAAATATCAAGAAAAGGATAATAATCTATATAAAGGTGGACCTAGTTATTATATTAAAAATGGTTTAAATAATAAGAAATTAGGTAGAATGTATGCTTTTATTATTGTTATCAGTCAAGTATTTGGATTTTTGAGTATTCAAGCTAATACAATAACAAATTCCATAAATATTAATCCTGTTATAAGTGGTTTGATCATTACTTTAATTTCTTTTATAATCATAAATAAAAGTACTAAACAATTATTTAAAATATCTTCTAAATTAGTACCTATTATGACTTTAATATATATATTAGCTTCTATATTTATAATAATAAATAATATTGACCAAATACCAAATTTGTTTAAAAGTATAATATTTGAGGCTTTTAATTTTAAGTCATTAGGTTTTGGAGTATTGTCATCTTTTATAGTAGGTATTCAAAGAGGAATATTTTCTAATGAAGCAGGATTAGGAACAGGAGCTATAGCTGCTTCAACTGTTAAAACACAATTTCCCGCTAATCAAGGTTATGTTCAAATATTAGGTATTTATATAACTACTTTTTTAGTTTGTACAGCAACAGCTTTAGTAATTTTAACTAGTGATATAAATTTTCTAGGAAATAATTTAAATGGTATTGAAATAACTCAAAATGCATTTATATATCATTTGGGAAATATAGGAAATATAATAGTTATTTTATCAATAATTCTATTTGCTTTTTCAACTATTTTAGCTGGTTTTTATGATGCGGAATCTAATTTAAAGTATTTAACAAATAAAACAAATTATTTTAAAATAGTTATATGTGTTGTTTTATTTATAAGTTCAATTATACCAGCTAAAACAATTTGGGAAATAGTAAATATTTTAACAGCTATACTAGCTATTATAAATATATATGCAATAATTAAATTAAAGAAAGATGTTATATTTGAATTGAGAAGATATAAAGAATGTGGTAAAATGAAGTAGGTGTTAGTTATGATAAATAAGAATTGGGATATAGTTTTAAAAGATGAATTAAATAAAGATTATTTTAAAAAACTAGGTGTTTTTGTAAAAAATGAATATAAAAATAAAATATGTTATCCACAGTATAAAGATATTTTTAATGCTTTAAGATATACTGACTATGATGAAGTAAAAGTAGTTATATTAGGTCAAGATCCTTATCATGGTGAAAATGAAGCTCATGGTTTATCATTTTCAGTTAGAGATGATGTAAAAAGACCACCATCATTAAATAATATTTTTAAAGAATTAGAAAGCGATTTAGGTATAAAAAAAACTAACAATGATTTAACTAATTGGGCTAAACAAGGAGTATTATTATTAAATAGTATTATGAGTGTAGTAAAGGATACACCTTTATCTCATAAAGAAAAAGGATGGGAAATATTTACAGATAATATTATAAAATTACTAAATGAAAGAGAACAACCAATTGTGTTTATTTTATGGGGAGGATATGCAAGAAGTAAGAAAAAATTAATAACTAATAAAAATCATTATATTGTTGAATCAGTTCATCCTTCACCACTTTCTGCTTATAATGGTTTTTTTGGAAGTAAGCCTTTTTCTAAAACTAATAATTTTTTAATAAGTAAAAATATTACACCAATTGATTGGAGTAAGTAGTCTAAAAAATTCTTTTACAAATATATTTTTGTAGGAGGATTTTTTTATGTTAGTAATTATTATTGCGATAAGTCTTAGTATGGATGCTTTTTCTTTAGCTTTAGCGTATGGTACTTTAAATTTAAATAAAAAAGACATTTATAAATTGTCTTTAGTAGTAGGTATTTATCATTTTATTATGCCTTTATTAGGTTTGTTTTTAGGTAACATTATATTAAAATATGTAAATAATCCTAATATAATAGTTTTTTTGATTTTATTTATAATTGGTATTGAAATGGTATATGAAACTTTTAAAGAAGAAGATATTAAAAATATTGTTAGTTTTAAACAAATATTGTTATTTGGTCTAGCTGTAAGTATTGATAGCTTTTCAGTAGGTATTGGATTAAATGTAATTAGTAATAATTATTTATATTGTTCAACCATATTTTCAATATTTAGTTTATCTTTTACTTATTTAGGTTTAATATTAGGTAAAAAAATAAATAATATTATTGGTAAAACTTCTACTATTATAGGCGGATTAGTTTTAATTATAATTGCATTTCTATATTTATTTTAAATAGTTTTTTGATGTTTTTTAAATTTATCTTTTAATCTATTTAATGTTCTTTTTAGGACAAATTGTACACGTTGGGGAGAAACATTTAGTATTTCGCTTATCTCTTTTAATGTATGTCTTTTATTGCCATCAAATCCAAAATATAATTTTATAATTAATTGTTCATTTTCTTTTAGTTCTTCAACTAATTGTTTGATTATAAGATGTTCTTCTTTTAGATCATAATCATATTCAATATCAACATTATCATCTTTTAATAATTGATCAAAGTTTATAAAATCATTTATAGAAGTAATTATAATTTTTGATTTTTGTTTTTTTAAATGGGCAATTATTTTCATTCTTGCACAGTGAACTGCAAAAGTAGAAAAATTAACATTTCTAGATAAATCATACTTATCAAAACTTTCAGTAATACCGAGTAATCCAATAGCAGTTAATTCTTCTATATCATAATAAGGTTTATTAAAATTTTTTAACACTAAATTTATTATTAATTTTATATTATGATTTAAAATTATTTTTTTTGCTTCTAAATTTCCTTCTTGGTATTGTTTGTATAAAATTACTATTTGATCTTGACTTAAAGGTTCTGGCAAATTATTTAGTTTTTTCATGTTTTTTCTCCTTTTAGCTTAAATATTATAACATATTTTTGACATATGTAATACAAATAACCTTGATTTTATTACAAAAACTATATATAATTAAATTGGTGATAGAATGTTAGAAAATATGAAAGATATGCTTAATAAAGCAGATTGTGGTAAATATGCGGTACCACATTTTAATATAAATAATTTAGAATGGACAAGATTTATTTTAGAAGAATGTCAAGAATTAAGAACTCCGTTAATATTAGGAGTTAGTGAAGGCGCTATTAAATATATGGGAGGTTATAAAACTGTATCTAATTTAGTAAAATCTTTAATTAGTGACCTAAATATAACAATTCCAGTTGCCTTGCATTTAGATCATGGAAGTAGTTATGAAAGTTGTGTTAAAGCTATTGATAATGGTTTTACTTCAGTAATGATTGATGCTTCAAAATATCCTTTAGAGGAAAATATAGATATAACAAAAAAAGTAGTGGAATATGCAAAAGACAAAAATGTAACAGTTGAAGCAGAAATAGGAGCTGTTGGAGGAGAAGAAGATGGTGTTGCTAATGAACTAGCTTATGCTAAAGTAGAAGATGCAGTAAAATTAGTAAGTGAAACTAATATTAATTTCTTAGCGCCTGCTTTAGGAAGTGTTCATGGAATATATAAAGGTGAACCAAAATTAGATTTTGAAAGAATGGTTAAAATTCATGATTTAGTTAAATTACCTTTAGTATTACATGGTGGTTCTGGTATACCAGATCAATTAATAAAAAAAGCAATTAGTTGTGGCATTACTAAAATAAATATTAATACTGAATTACAAATTGCTTGGTCAAAAGCAGTAAGAAATTTTTTAAATGAAAATGATAAAGTATATGACCCACGTAAAATAATTAAAGGTGGAGAATTTGCTATGAAAGAAATGATTAAAGAAAAAGTAATTTTATTTGGAAGTAATGGCAAAGCCTAATTAATTACATACAAATATAGTGGAGGAAGTTATGAAAAAAATTAAAATAAATGGAGGAAAAGAATTAAAAGGGACAATAAAAATAAGTGGAGCTAAAAACAGTGCTGTAGCTTTAGTTCCAGCATCACTTTTATCAGATGGTATTGTGACAATAGATAATGTTCCCAATATATCTGATATCGATGCGTTAAATGAAATATTAGAATATTTAGGAGCTAAAGTTAAAAGAGAAGATAATAAGATGATTATTGATCAAACTAATATAGAAAATAAAGAAATATCAGAAGCAAAAGCAAAAAAATTAAGAGCATCATATTATTTTATGTCAGCTTTATTAGGAAAATATAAACATGTTGAAATGTATTTTCCTGGTGGTTGTTCAATTGGGGCAAGACCAATTGATCAAACTTTAAAAGGATATCGTGCGTTAGGAGCAGAGGTAGTTGAAGAAGGTAATAAATTTGTAATTACAGCTAAAGAATTGGTTGGTAATGAAGTTAGTCTTGATATGCCAAGTGTAGGTGCTACTATCAACACTATTTTGGCTGCGGTAAAAGCAAAGGGTACGACAACGATTTTAAATGCCGCTAAAGAACCGGAAATTGTAAATGTCGCTACATTTTTAAATAATATGGGAGCTAAAATAAGTGGTGCAGGGACTAGTGAAATAACTATCAAAGGTGTTTCTAAATTAGGTGATGGCTTTGCAGAAGTAATACCTGATCGAATTGAAGCTGGAACTTATGTTATAGCTGGAGCTTTAGTTGGAAATAAATTAAAAATAGAAAATATAATACCAGATCATATTGAATCTTTAACATCAAAATTAAAAGAAATGAGTGTTCCAATAGAAATACATGATGATTATTTAATTGTTTCTAAAGTAGATAAGATGAAACATGTAACAGTTAAAACATTAGGTTACCCTGGTTTTCCAACCGATTTACAACAACCTATGACTACTTTATTAGTAGGTTGCACTGGCAAATCAACTTTAGAAGAAACAATATATGAAAATAGATTTCAAAATGTACCATTTTTAAATGAAATGGGAGCAGATATTATTGTTGATAAAAGAAAAATATATATAAATGGACCAAAAAATTTAATAGGTAAAGAAGTTATTGCTACTGATTTACGAGCAGGAGCATGTTTAGTTTTAGCAGGACTTAAAGCAAGTGGAACAACAGTTATTAAAGATGTTGAACATATTTTAAGAGGTTATGAAAATATTATAGAAAAACTAAAAAATGTTGGAGCAGATATTGTTTTAGTTGATGAATAATTTAATTAATAAATAATATAATTAAGTAGAGCAATCTACTTTTTTTAGGAGGAAAATTATGAAAAAAATATTAACTATAATTATTGTTTTATTATCGGTATTTTTAATTTATTTAGGTTTTAAAGATAAAGAAATATATTATTTTTCAATGGGAGATAGTCTTGCTAATGGAATAAATTCTTATAATGCTAAGGATTATGGTTATGCTGATTATATTAAGGATAGTTTAGAAGTTAAAAAATATGTTAGTTTTACTAATAATAATAAAAGAAGTATTGATTTCGTAAAAGATATTGAAGATAATATAAAAATAGATGATAAAAATATTCAAAATATATTAATTAAAGCTGATATAATTACTTTATCAGTTGGAATGAATGATTTATTTAGTAATGTAACTTTTAATAATGATTTTAGTGTTAATGATTTATATACAAAATTTGAAGAAGTAACAGTTGATTTAGAAAATTTATTTAAATTATTGCGAACTTATTCTAAAGAAGATATAATATATATTGGTATATATAATTGTTTAAAAGAAAATAGTTTAGATGAATTTTTTATATATGCCAATGAGCAATTAAAAAAACTATGTGACAATTATAAAATAACTTATTTAGATATATATAATGATTTCAATAATACATCTTATTTTGATAATCCTAATAGTTATTTTCCTAATAAAGATGGATATAAATTGATTTCAAATAAAATAATTGACACAATTATTGAAAAAAACAACAAAAATGCTTGATTTTTATCATAACTCAAAAAAACTAATTTATTTCTAAATTAGTTTTTATCAAAGAAGAAAGATTTAAATATATTTTACTTATGGAGCAAGTGTCATAGATGTCTATAACTAATCTTTTAATATTTGAAAAAATTTTAAAACCTTTTTGTTTTGATATGTTTTTATAACAAAATTAAAATGAAATTGTTGATTTAATATAACTTTCTTAGAACTTTATTTGATTGATATGGTTCTGGTGTAAAATCAATATCATAATTAGCTGAATAATTCATAACATCATCAACGGTAGGTTCAATAATTTCAATTGGACTAAATGTTAATCTAAATTTGTCTTTTTCAATAAAATCAAGTTTAAACCACATTAAATTAAATTTACCATCTTTACTAGTCAATAATAAATGAGAATAAGTTCCCATTAAAGCTGGTCCATATATGTTAAAATCTTTAATTTCATCTATTGTTTTTGGTGTAGATGCTTGTTTATAATTTTCTTCATTTTCCAAATTTGGATTGAAAAATTTTGCAATGTTGTAATTACTAATTCTACTATTAACTTCTCTTTTAACAATTTCTTCATTACTTGGAATTAAGTTTGGGCCAATTTTAAAGTCATCCTTTTTACTTTTAATAAATGAAATAAATCCGTTTCTATCCATCATTACCATTATATCAAAATTATCACTATTAAACATTTCATCAATTTCATTTCGACTTAATTCCATTATATTTTTAGAAGCATCTCTTTCGTCACAAAATAAAGATTCTTCTAAAACTAAGGCTCTATCATTTTCTTTAAAAAAGTAATTTTTATGAAAACTAAATCCTCCTTGACCTCTATAATTTAGATAAACCTTATTATATTCAAATATTTCTGTGAAATGTTGCTGATTGCTCTGTTCTTTGTCGCTAAATGGAAATAAATTTCTACTAGGATGATTTGAATACTTATTAATTAAAACTTCTTCTCCAAGTTTCAATAAAATTATTTCATCTGAACTTAATATTAAATGTGTTTCAGCAGTACGTGGCATTATTTGAATTAACCCATTTTTGCAATATTTAGAATTAATGGAATATATCATTATAAAAAACTCCCTTCAAATTAATTTTTATGTGAGTATTATACTATTTTTTTTTATTGTTTCATAGTCTTTTATATGAATATATATATTTAATTTAACAATTATTGAAAAAAATAACAAAAATGCTTGATTTTTCTTAAATTTATTTGCTATAATATATACGCATTAAATTTCTATGACTTTTTTAGTCATGGCGGAAGGAGATAGATTATGAAAAAAGGTATTCATCCAGAATATATGGAAACTAAAGTTACTTGTGCTTGTGGTAATACTTTTACAGTAAGATCTAATAAAAAAGAATTACATTTAGAAGTTTGTGACAAATGTCATCCATTCTTTACAGGTAAACAAGGAACTGTTACAAAAACAGGTAGAGTTGAAAAATTCAATCGTAAATATGGACTTAATCAAGATAAAGCTGCTTAATTGCAGTTTTTTTGTTTAAAGTGCAGTCTCAAAGTGCAAATTTTGCACTTTGAAATTTGATTTTTAAAATGATTTATAGTATAATGAATATAGTCTGGAGAGTGAATATGGAAAAAAATTGGAATTTAGATCTTTCAGAATATATTAAACAAGGAGAACCTAGTAAAGTTGAAAAAACTATAACATGGGAAACAGCAATTGGATTACAAGATGTCGATGGATTAAAAACTTCAAATTATTTAATTGAAAATGCTAGAGAACACATCGAAGGTAAAATTGATATAAATGAAGTAAAATATCGAATAAATCAATATTATAAAGTTAAAAATAATAAAAATAAAGAAAATTACGAGGAAGCAGATAAAGTATCTGTAAGAATAGCAGAAATTTTAAGTGAAAAATCTTTTAATTTTAATTATATTGAATTATTAAATATTCATAAAAGGTTGTTTAATGGTATTTATAACCATGCTGGAAAATTTAGGGATTATAATATAACAAAAGAAGAATGGGTTTTAAATGGAGATACTGTAACTTATGCATCATATGATTCTATAAAATCAGTTTTAGAGTACGACTTTGAACAAGAAAAAAATTTCTTATATAAAAATTTGTCTCTTGAAGAATCAATAAAACATTTATCTCATTTTACATCAAATATATGGCAAATTCATCCATTTGGTGAAGGCAATACAAGAACAACAGCTGTTTTTATAATAAAATATTTAAGAACTTTTGGCTTTAATATTAACAATGAAGTTTTTGCTAATAATTCATTTTATTTTAGAAATGCGTTAGTTAGAGCTAATTACAAAAATTTTGAAAAAAATATTTTTGAAGATATTTCTTTTTTAGAAAAATTCTTTTACAATCTTTTAGCAAGTACAAATTATGAATTAAAAAATCGATTTACTCATATTGACTATAATAAAAATAACAATTTAAAAGAACTGGAATATAATGATTGTACTTTAGAGCAATTAGCTATTATAAAAATAATTAAAAGTAATCCTACCATTAAACAAGAAGAAATTGCTGATAAGATTAATAAATCATTAAGAACAATTAAAACACGAATGATTGATATGCAAAATAAAGGTTTAATAGAACGAAAAAATGGTAAAAGAAATGGGGAATGGATAGTGTTAAATAGAAAGACTCTTATAATAAAGACTAGATAAGTTAAAAAATACAAAATTTGGTATAATTAATCTAGGAGGATGATGTTATGAGAGTAAACGAAAAAATCAAAAGAATTACGCAAGATACTTTGATATGTGGAATAGACATTGGAAAAACAAAGTGTTGTGCAAGATTCTGTGATTATAGAGGAATGGAGGTGTATCATAAAGTCTGGTTTGATAGAACAGAAAATCTTGATGCAATTGGTTGTCAAATAACAGCTGCAATGTATAAAGAAAATAAAACAGATATAGTGATATCATTTGAACCAACAGGACATTATTGGTTAAATATAGACAAATATTTTAAAGATTGTGGGCAAGAGACGGTATTAATGCCAACATATACAGTTAAACAATCAAAGGAACAATACGATCAAAATCCAACTAAGAGTGATCCAAAAGATGCATTGTTAATAGCTAGATTAACAAGCGAAGGCAAATATGTTAAACCAATAGAAAGAGACGATATATATCAAGATATATATTCAGGTTATCAAATATATGATGATATACAAAAAGAAATAAATAGAGTTAAAAATAAAATACATGTATGGAATGATAAATATTTTCCAGAGTTAGAACATGTATATAAAATAGATTCTGTAAGCATTAAACCTATTTATAAGAAACAATTAATACCTAGCGAAATTAATAATATGGAACTGGAAGCATTTATTGAAATAATGACTGAAAACAATCATTATGCTAAAAAAGAAAATATAAAAAAATTAAAAGAGTTGTGTAAAAAAAGTAATGCAATAAATATAGATGATTTCAGTAAATATGAAATAAAAAGATTATACGAAAGATATGAAGAATTAGTTAAAGAGTTAGAAGAAGTAAAAAGTAAATTAATAGAATTAGCAAGTCAAATAGACTATGTAGAAAAACTAGTTGAAATATCTGGAGTAAATTATATAAGTATAGTTGGGATTATTGCAGAAACAGGAGATTTAAGAAATTACGATCATGCAAAACAAGTGATAAAGATGAGTGGTTTAAGTTTAAAAGAAAGTTCAAGTGGGCAAAAAAAAGGAAAGAAACATATTTCTAAACGAGGACGTTCTAAATTAAGACGTAACTTAAAACAAATCGGAATCGCCCTTGTAAAAAATAATAATTTCTTTCTGCAATTGCATACTTATTATACCACAGAACGCGACAATAAGTTAAGTAAATTAATATCAATAAATGCAATAATACGAAAATTTACATATATAATGATGTCAATAGTAAAAACAGGAGAATCATTTAGTGTAGATAAAGCAATAAAAGAAAGTTGTATATTTAATTAATAATATCATTAATACTAGTTTGGTGAATTAAGATAATAAGTAAATATTTGTTATTTTAATTCACTAAACTAGAAATAGATTAGTGATATTATATGAAGTGGAATTTGGTAAAATCTTCCATGGGACGTAGATCTAGCGAGAAAGAATAACCAAGGCCAATTTCATATAATGCCGTATTAAAGAGTTTAGGTAGATAATGTTTAATTATCAATACAGAATGAAATGAGAGGATAAGCATATATGGAAATATTGTTGGTCAGTAGTCTACTTAATTATAATAATAATTAAGTTAACAAATTAAAAAAATCATATGTGTTAACAATTTTCATTATGCCTAAATATAAATAAAAGGAATCAAAATCAGTTAAAAAAATAACTGAAATAAATAAAAAAATAAAAAATTATAAAGTTTTGTATAGAAAATACTTGACTTTATTATGAGAGGAAGATTCAAAATGAAAATAGGAATAGCAAGTGATCATCGAGGCGTTATTTTAAAAGAAAAAATTAAAAACTATTTAAATAATAGATATCAAATAATAGATTATGGAACTAATTCAATAGAAAGTGTAGATTATCCACAATATGCTTATAAAATAGGTGAAAGTGTAAGAGATAATAAAATTGATTTAGGTATATTAATTTGTGGAACAGGAATAGGTATGAGCATAGCTTGTAATAAGGTAAAAAAAGTAAGATGCGCTAAGGTAACTACTAAAGAAGAAGCTTTTTTAGCAAGATCTCATAATAATGCTAATGTTATTGCATTAAGCGAAAATATTACTAATTATAAAGAAATAATTGATACTTTTTTAACTACTGATTTTTCAAATGAAGAAAAACATATAAGAAGAGTAGAAATGATAGATAATTATGACAATTAAAACAATTTTATATTTAATTATTTTACCATTTTCAATTCTTGCTTTAGATAGTATAAATATAAATAATGTTTTTAAAAAAAATAGATATTATCAATCAAGAATTTTATATATGTTTCTTGCAATGGCTTTGTCGTATTTAGTCGTTAACTTTTTTTACGATTTCTTTATTTCAGTAGTATAATTTAATATAGATAGCAGTATTTTAATAATGGAGATGATATTATGAAAAAAATACTGCTTTTAACATGCATAATTATTTTTATTCCTTATATCATTGTTAATTTATTCATAAAAGATGAAGAAATAAAATTTAAATATACATCTAATATGATGGTAAGAGTAAAACAAGATGATGAAATAATAAAAGTACCTTTTGAAGATTATATTGTAGGTGTTTTAGCTGGTGAAATGCCAGTATCATTTGAATTAGAAGCTTTAAAAGCTCAAGCAGTTGCTGCTAGAAGTTATGTCATGAAAAAAATTGAATACAATAAAGATAAAGAATACGATGTTGTAGATACCGTTATGAATCAAGTTTATTTAGATGATGAACATTTACAAGAAGTATGGAAAGATGATTATACTAATAATATTAATAAAATAAAACAAGCTGTTATGGAAACATTTAATGAATATTTGGAATATAATGGTAAAGTAGTTGATGCAATGTTTTTTTCAACTAGTGTTGGATATACTGAAAATAGTGAAGAAGTATTTACTAGTAAAGTACCTTATTTAAGAAGTGTAGAGTCAACTTGGGATTCAATTTCTCCAGTTTATGAAGTAAATTATACATTTAGCTTAGAAGAATTTTATAATAAATTAAATTTAAATTATAGTGAAACACTAAATATTGAATTATTAGATACTACTAGTACAGGAAGAGTTAAAAAATTAAAAATAAATGGTGTTACATTGGAAGGTAATACAGTTGTAACTAATTTAAAATTAAAATCAAATCATTTTACAATAAAATTAGATAATAATAAAATTTATATTACAACTAAAGGATATGGTCATGGTGTAGGAATGAGTCAATATGGAGCGCAGGCAATGGCTTTAAATGGATATAAATATGATGAAATATTGAAATATTATTATCAAGGAGTCGAAATTAAAAAAATTTAATGTATAAAATTTTCATATTTGAGCAAACTTATTTTAGAGGTGAAAAATATGAAAAGAAGATTAAAAAAACCAGTTATCTATGCTTTATATGCTTTATCTTTTGTAACTATTATTGGAACAATTTATATGTTAGAAATGATTTCTAGTCCTTCTAAATTAGATGATAATTCAATTTATGTTGATGATGTTATAATTGAAGATGAGGTACCAGTTGTTAATACAAGAAACATTATATCTCGTCCTTATTTGGTTGATGATATTATTATTGCTAGACATTTTTATGATTATCAAGGAACAGAAGAAGAACAAAAAAATTCATTAATCTATTATGAAAATACTTATATTCCAAATAGTGGAGTTGATTATCAAAGTAAAGAAACATTTGATGTTGTTTCAATATTAGATGGCAAAGTAACTAAAGTAGAAGAAAATAATTTATTAGGTAAAATAATCGAAGTTACACATGAAAATAATTTAATAAGTGTTTATCAAAGTTTGAGTGAAACATTAGTAGTTGAAGGTGATAATGTTTTACAGGGTCAAATAATTGGTAAAAGTGGTGAATCTAATATTTCGACTGATTTAGGCAACCATCTTCATTTTGAGTTAATTCATAATAGTAAAAATGTTAATCCAGAAGATTATTATGATAAACAATTAGGAGAGTTGTAACAACTCTTTTTTAGGTATATTTATTTAATTAATAGATATATTTAATTAGAGGTGTTTATATTGAATAAAAACATTATAAAAAGAGTTTTAGAGGAAGCTAATTATATGATCAAAACAGGTAGTACTGTAAGAGAAATGGCGCTTATTTTTAATGTCAGTAAAAGTACAGTTCATAAAGATTTACATGAACGTTTATTAGATATAGATAATAGTCTTTATTTAGAAGTTGAAAAGATATTAAAATATCATACAGATGTTAGACATATAAGAGGTGGACAATCAACTAAAAGAAAGTATTTAATGTAAAAAAATGGTAAAAACATGATATAATAAATTAAGAAATGAGAGTGATAAAATGTTTGCAAAAGATATTGGAATAGATTTAGGAACAGCTAATGTATTAATATATGTTAAAGGACAAGGAATAGTATTAAATGAGCCATCTGTTGTTGCTATGGATTCAGAAACTAAAAAACCTCTTGCTGTTGGTAGCGAAGCAAGAGAAATGTTAGGAAGAACGCCTGGATCAGTAGTTGCTATAAGGCCAATGAAAGATGGTGTTATTGCTGATTTTGAGATAACAGAAATTATGCTAAATCATTTTATAAGAAAAATAAATGGTAAAAGTTTTTTATCACGTCCTAGAATATTAATATGCTGTCCTTCAAATATTACTCAGGTAGAAAAAAATGCAATTAAAGAAGCAGCTGAAAGAACTGGAGCTAAAAAAGTATTTATTGAAGAAGAACCTAAAGTTGCGGCAGTTGGAGCTGGTATGGATATATCTAAACCAAGTGGGAATATGGTAATCGATATTGGTGGTGGAACTACTGATATAGCTGTTTTATCATTGGGTGGTATTGTTACAAGTTCCTCAATTAAAATAGCAGGTAATGTATTTGATAATGACATTATGAAATATATTAAAGATAAATATAAATTATTAATAGGCGATAGAACTGCTGAAGAAATTAAAATGAGTATAGGTACAGTTTATAGCGGTAATAAAAATGACAAAATGGAAGTAAGAGGAAGAGATTTAGTAACAGGATTACCTCATACAATTACAATGTGCTCAGATGAAGTAGAGGAAGCATTAAGAGAAAGTGTTTATATTATAATTCATACTGCTAAAAATGTATTAGAGCAAACTCCACCAGAATTAGCAGCTGATATTATTGATAAAGGTATTGTTATAACAGGTGGTGGAGCATTAATTGATGGATTTGATCAATTATTATCTCATGAATTAAAAGTTCCAGTATTTGTAGCTGAAAGTCCTTTAACTTGCGTTGTTGAAGGTACTGGAGTATTATTAGATAATATTCATTTAATAGATAAATAAAATCACGATTTCTTTCGTGATTTTTTTTCATCTGATAAACCAACAATATAATCAATGCTTACATTATAAAATTTAGCTAATGTAATAAGATGTTCAGTTGGAATTGTAAAATTACCTAATTCGTATTTTGAATAATACTGTTGTGATATATTTAATGTATTTGCAATATCCTTTTGCAAATAATCATTATCGATTCTTAAATCTTTCAATCTTTTAAAATACATACTACTACCTCCATCTTTATAATTAAAATAACACAAAAGTAATTATATTTTTTATCTCACGTAATAACTTATGTAGGCGATAAGTGTACAAAAATAAATGAATATTTTTTTATAAAATATGTTATAATTGTTTTGTAAGGATGTGAAGTTATGGAAAGAGAATTTTGTGCTTCTGTATTTGTTGTAAATCCAGTAGATTCTAAGATTTTATTATGTCATCATAAAAAGTTTAATCGTTGGGTTCAACCAGGTGGCCATATTGAAAAAAATGAAACTCCGGAGGAAACAGCTTTAAGAGAAACATATGAAGAAACAGGTGTTAGAGTTAAATTAATTGGTGATAGATTTCCTAGAGAAGACGATTTTATAAGACCTTTAGGAATTCAACGCAATAGAGGTAAAGATGGCTCATTACATGTAGATATTACTTATGTTGGAATTCCTTTAAATCAAGATAATGTAATCGAAGATGATGAAATAGATCGTTGTGCTTGGTTTTCATTTGAGGAACTAAATGATATCGAAGTATTTCCTGATATCAAAATTAGTTTTAACCATATATTAAATAATATACTTAAGTAAAGGAGTTTGTGGGGGATGGTAAATACTATATATGATGCATGTTATGATGTTTTGGAATTAACAATAAATACTATTGAAAATATTTATGGAGAAAATATAAATAAGATAACTGATGAACTATTGAAGTTTTTAACTACTGATTCAAGTAAATATGAAGAATTATTTGGTCAAATAAAATATACAAACTTAATAGAAAATAAATCATTTTATAAAAAAATTATGATGTTAATTATTGTTAGTACTTTTTATAAGGTAAATTTGTACTATACAGAAAAAGGTATGGATATTGATTATGAAGAGCAATCTTTATTAGAAGAAAAGAATTATAATCAAATAATTGACGATTTTAGCGATTTAGAAGATAATCCATATATATTCCAAGCAATTGCTTGCTTTTGTGAGTTTTTAAATAGAAGCTATATTTTAAAAAATAATTGTATGGAAGAAATTATTGCTCAAGATAAATTAGATATTATTATGGAAATAAATCCATTTGAAATATTAAATTTTACAAATTGTATTAATCCAAATATGTTTTTAGAAACTGAAAAAATGATTCAAGATTTTATTGATTTATATGATTGTTCCCAAAATGGTGACTGTGAAGATGAATATGAGATTATAGATATATTTAAAGAAAAAATAGATGAACATTTTGATAATGATCAACAAAAAATACTAATATTTTATAAATATATTTTTTCAAATGTTTATGAAAGTATTATTACTAAATGTAAAAATAATAGACCACTTAAGAGTAGGTATAAATATTTGATTAGAGAATTTTCAAATAATGATATAAGTTTTGATGAATTATATGATAAATTTTCAAATGATTATCAATTTGCTGATGAGTTAATTAATTTCTTTTTAACAGCTAATGATGACTTATTAGAAAATGATTTAATAGAAAGAAGAAGTTATTTTAAAACAATAGGGAATGTTGGTTTATTAAAAAGATTAAATCCTTTTTACGATAAAGAAGAAAAAATTTTTGAAAAAAGAAAAAGATATCATAATTGATGTCTTTTTAATTATTAAATTTATTTAAATAATAATCTCTTAATTCTTTAAATCTATTATAATGAACAACTTCTCTTTGTCTTAAAAATGATAAAGGGCCTAAAACATCTGGATCATTAGTTTGATTCATTAACTTTTCATAAGTTACTCGTGCACGTTGTTCGGCGGCCATATCACTTTCTAAATCTGCCCAGTAATCACCTGTTGCTTCAATGTATGCACTAGTAAAAGGAACACCATTAGTATCTATAGGAAAATTAGCATCTTTATGTTGTGTATAATAACCTATTAATCCATTTTCTTTTAATTCATTTAATGTAGCACCTTTCATTAATTGTTGAATCATAGTAGCTATCATTTCAAAATGAGCTAATTCCTCAGTTCCTATATCAGTTAATAAAGCAAATCCTTTTTCATCAGGCATTGTATATCTTTGATTTAAATACCTTAAAGCAGCTCCTAATTCAGAATCAGGTCCACCATATTGAGCCATCATACTTTTAGCTAAACTTAAATCTTTTTTATTAATATTTATAGGGTATTCTAATTTTTTTTCATATTTCCACATAATAACCTCCTAATTTTCCCAAGGCCAAGGCTTATTATCCCACATCCAAGGCATATTGTTTAAAGAATCACTATTTAATAAAATTGGTCCATATTCATTTTGATAGGCATGTAATAATTCATTTTGTTCATTACGATATTTATTAAATAATTCAATTGCATTTTTATCATCTGGATAAACATCCAAATAAAGATTTAAATCAATTAAAGCAAATTCTAAACTATCAATGTCAGTTAACATTTTAGCTTGATCATTCATGGGTTTTATAGCATATGGTTTTTGATTTTTATATGGATCATATATATTTTTAAATAAATTTCCTCGTATTAATCCTTCATAAGGATTGAATAAATTATCATTTTGATAATAATTATTTTTTTGATAATTTCTTAAATTATTTCCATCAAAGTAAAAATTTGGTGGATAATTATAATTGTACATAGTTTTTCCTCCCAATTTATATTATGTGTATATAGGCATTTAGTTTGGGTAAAATAACTATATTTAAACAAAATAATTAAAAAGTGTTGCAAAAGTATGAAAAATTTGTTAATATTATATGTGTCAACTATTTTTGTTGATATATGGCGCAATTGGTGAAGGGGTTAACACGGCGGATTGTGGTTCCGTTATGCAAGGGTTCGAATCCCTTATTGCGCCCCATAATGAAATTTACACACACCTTTGTGTGTTAAATAAGTAAAAGTTCGTAATACTTGGTATTATGGACTTTTTTCTTTGCAAAGGTGGTGATTTTATAAAATGAATGTGTCCATAGAACTTTTAGAATTTCCTTTGTACATAAAAAACAAAATATTAAGAATTAAAAACATTACAAAACTTAACATAAAATATATTGCAGGTAAAAATATTGTTTTTAAAAATAGTAATTTAGGACTGCATGAACCACATAAAATTTTTATAAGTAATGGTAAAGAAGGCATTATATTACTAAATTATGATAATGACTCAAATGTTTATAATGAAAATTTAACTAGAGCTATTACAATGAATGAATTAACACATTTAGTAAATAAACTATTAAAAAAGTAACTTTGCATTTTACTTTCATAAAAAAATGTGGTATTATGCTAGTATAGGTAATTTGTAAATGCTTATATATTTTAATTTTATGGAGTTCTAACGCAAGGGAAATTCTCTTGTGTTTTTTTGTGTAAAAATAAAAAAGAAAAGGAGAAAAATATGGATGAAAAACATTATGTTGTAGGATTGTATCCCAGAGTTTCAACAGATGACCAATTTAGAAATGGTCATAGTCTTGATGAACAAAAAGAAAGAATGTTGAAATTATGTGATTACAAGAATTATGAAGTTTATAAAGTGTATGAAGATGCAGGAATAAGTGCAAAAAATATGAATAGGCCTGCATTTCAAGAAATGATTCAAGATATTAAAGATGGAAAAATAAACAAAATAATTGTTTATAAATTAGATAGATTAACTCGCTCTATCAAGGATTTAGAAGAAATATGTACATTTTTAGAAGAAAATAATTGTAGTTTAGAAAGTATGTGTGAAGATATAAATACTTCAACTGCAAATGGTAAGTTTTTTATTAGGATGCTTACAATTCTTGCACAACTTGAAATTGAAAGAACTAGTGAAAGAACAAAATTTGGTATGGTTGGTGCAGTAAAGAAAGGCCATTTTGTAGGTCGTGCTCCTATTGGTTATGACAAAACTGATAAAAAGTTAGTTATAAATGATTTAGAAAGTGAGGTTATTAAAAGAATATTTGATTTATATATTAAAGGTACTGCTGCTAACGCTATTACTAAATTATTAAATGAAGAAAAAATATTAAATAGAAAATGGATTCCTACTTTAGTAGATAGAATATTATCTAATGAAATTTACATTGGTAATTATGTTCATAGGAAAACTATTAAAGGAGAAGAACCTCAAAAATTTATTGGTGTAGCGCCAGCAATTATTGAAGAGGAAGTGTTTAATATTGCTCAAATACAAAAACAAAAAAATTTAAAAAATTACAAAAGAAAACAAACCTATATTTTCATGCAAAGTATCAAATGTCCAAAGTGTGATACTATAATGGGCGGTTGTTCTAGTAAAAGTCATACAGGAGAAAAACATTGTTATTATCAATGCTCTAAATGTAATACTAGAGTTAGTGAAAAGAAAATTGAAAAACAAATGATTAATTTTTTAGATGATATGTTAGATTTTTTCTTGCTTATTGATAATACTTATAAACCATATTTATATCAAAATAGTGAACAAGAGGTAAAAAAGTGTAATAAGATATTAAATGAACTAAACGATAAAGAAAAAAGAATTAAAAAAGCATTTGTAGATGGTATCGTTGAAGAAATAGAATTAAAAGATGAGTTAGATTTTATTAAAAATCAAAAACGACTGACCCAAGAAACATTAAAGAAATTATATATAAAAGAAAGTACAAAAGAACATAAAAATGAAATGAAATTAATCTATAATTTAAAACAATTAGAGAAAATAAAATATAAATCATATTATGTTAGAAAAAATCATCTGTGGGATAAATTATCTAAAGAGCAAAAACAAGAGTTAGTATTCAAGTATATTGATAATATTAGTATAGAAATTGATAAAAAGAAAAATGTATTTATTAAACACATTAATATAAAGAAAAAAGAAATTAAAAATATTGGATACTTATTTAGAAAAAATTGTTTTGACTTAGTTGTCAATTCTAATGATAAAAATATAATTTTATCTAATTATCAATCAAAAGATGATATGAATAGCTATATAAAATTATTAAGTGAATTTTATAAAATAGATCAAAAAACTTTGAATTTTAATACAATCAATTTAGAAAAAAGCAATCAAGATAAAAACTTATTACAATTAATTCCTAATAAAAAACAGAACAAATTTGATAAAGACAAATACACTTTACTGCGAATAAGTAGTTAAAATATGATAAAATAATATTAGGTGATTACTTATGCAAAAAGTATTTTTATACTTATATCCAATTGAAGAATATACTAAAGTGTTTGAAAATGATAATTCTTTAGCAGTATTAAATGAATGTATCCAAAAAAGATATAGAGAAAAAGGATATCAAGTTATATTTGCACTATATCCTGATAAAAATTTATATGGAATTATACCTCAACCAAATGATAGAATAATATATACTGATATTACTTTTAAAGAAGCCAGTGGATATAATGAAGATGGAACTAAAAAAGAAGAGAAAGATATAAAATATCCAAATGAACAATATTTAATTAATCAACTTGGTTTTGTAGATAAAATTGTTATTGGAGGATATCATGCACAGGATTGTGTTAAAAGAGTTTGTGAATACGCTTTAGATTGTGGAATAAATTCTATTATAGACTTAGATATGACAGACTTTTTCTTCCATCTATACAAAAATAAAGATTATTTTAAAGTTGAAGAATATAGTCCAATTAGATATAGAGATTATATGATTAATAAAATGAATAAGTATGGTGATGAATTCGCAGGAAGTATTTTTAATAGAAATTATTCCAGTCCTGCTTATGGATTTAATAAAGAAGAAAACAAGAAGATGAAATAAGGTGATTATTTTATGAATAAAGAATATGTAGAAAATTGGTTAAATAAATTAAAAAAATATTGGTTTGATAAAGATATTGATAATGCTGTTTCATTATTCAAAAACACAACATATTATCAAGAAACACCGTTTATGAAACCTTATACTACTTTTGAAGAAATAGTTAAAGAATGGCAACATGTTAAAGAAGAAAATATACAAAACATAGAAATCAATTTACTTGCTATTGATAGATATACAGTTATTGCAGAGTGGATTTTGAAACAAAATGATGTAAACTATGATGGGATTTATGAAATTAAATTTAATGACAAGCTAGAATGCATATATTTTAAAAGTTGGGAGATGAATGATAAAATAATAATTCCTGAAAGTGTTTTAGAATATGGATTTGATTTTGATTGGAATGAAGAGGATGTTTGGAAATTAAATTATCCAACTCAAGAAATAGCTCTAGAAATATTAGAATGGCATTTTAATATTCCATTTTGGAATTGGAACAACGAGTGGTATGTTTTAAAACCTATTGATGTTATAAATAATCCTCAAAAATATAAATTACAATATGATAGAGTTATGGCATCTGATATATCTTATCCAATAGATGTTATGGTTAATAAAGAAAGATTAGTTATTTTAGATGGTCTTCATAGACTTGTAAAATGCAAATTATTAGGGATGAATAAAGTTAAAGTAAGAATAATACCTAGAAAAGAAATTCCTAATATTTCAAAATAGAATTATACTAGAAAGAAGATGAGAAATAAATGAAATTATTTTATGCAACAAACAATAATTCTAAAGTTCATAATATGCGAAGAAGATTAGAAGGATTACCTATCGAATTGTTAACACCAAAAGATTTTGGAATTAAAGTAGATGTTATAGAAGATGGAACAACAGCAATAGAGAATGCTATAAAAAAAGCATATGCATATTATAATATAACTAAATTGCCGACAATAGCTGGCGACTCAGGATTATTTATTGATGGAATTCCAAATGATAAACAACCTGGATTGTTTGTAAGAAGAGTTAATGGAAAAGTTTTAACTGATGATGAAATGATAGAATATTATAAAAAGCTTATTGAATCTATTGGTGGAAAAACTACAGGATATTATGTAACTGGGTTAGCATTAATTACTGAACAAGGGTTATTTACTACGGAAATAAGTGAGGATAAATTTATTTTATCATCTACAATATCAAAAAATAGTCACCGTGGAAATCCTTTAGATGTAATGACTATTGATCCTGTTTCACAAAAATTTTATACTGATATGACTGATGACGATTTTAAAAAACTAGGACACATATTTGATAAAGAATGCGTTGCCTTTTTAGAGAAAAAAATGTTAAATAAAAATCGAACACTAAAGCGATAATATTAAAAATTTTTATAATAATTATGAAAATAATATAAACAAAATTAAAGATATACTTAATTAATAAAATTTTGAATACAAAAATGTGTTCTTTTTTTATTGCCCAAAATTTGAAAGGAGGTGAAATTTATAAATTATTTCTTTGAAATAGTTGTGCCACAATTGTTAGAGTATTTTAAAGAAAATGCAAAGGATATACCTTATTCTTTGCTTTCTAAAGCATTAATTAATAATAAGAACTATGAAAAAGAAGTGAAAGAAATGATTGAAAAATCTAATGAGGTTAGCAAAAAATATATAGAAAAAAATAAAACTGTCGGAGACTAATTATTAGGGTTTTAGGGAATAATCCCTAACAAGTGGACGGGTGTGTATACACCATGCTTGATAGATAAAATTTTTATATTACATTACCCGTTCTTTAACTTTTAGAAAGGAGATATTTTGTGTGTGAAGAATTGATAGATAGAAAACAAGTTCAAGAGATGTTTTCATTAACTACAAAACAATTCGGCAGAATTATGAGAAATATAGAAAGAAGACACCCTTTAGATTCTTGGATAAAAAGAATAAAAGAAAATAATAAAGAAAGAGTTTATATAAAACAAGAATGTGTTGATTGGTTAAAAGAAGTTTATTTTAACAAAGAAGAACATTATTTAATTTCTGAGATAAGATTTTATAAAAAGAAGATTTTTGATTTAGAAAACGAATTAGGAATAGATCATAAAAGAAATAAGTATGAATCTTTTTCATTAAGATTTTTACCTTACTTGTTTGGTAAAAGTGTAAGTTCTATTCATGTAGCACTTTATAGGATGAAACAAGTCTTTCCTTATCCTATAACATTTGAAAATGATGGGGTTATATGTGTTAAAGAAGAAGGAGTTAAATGGTTGTATGAAAATTATTTTAAACGAGATTATTTAAAAGAATTAGAAGAATATAAATGGAAATTAGAATTAAGAAAAAATCAAAAGATATGTAGTAATATGTAGAATTATCTGATATAATAAACTTAATTTTAAAGGGCTAGTACAGACTTTAATAGTTTTGTACTGGTCTTTTTTAGAAAGGAGATATTTATGAAAGAAAAAATAGAAGAATTATTAGGGCAAGAAGAAATAGTAATGCAAGATGTTATAGGCGATGGTGGTCAAAAAGATGTTTTTTTGATTAATTATAAAAATCAAGAATGTCTTCTAAAGATTATTCCTCTTATTCCAAAGTATATAGATATTACTAACATGAGTGATGAAGAGAAAGAATCAATTGAAGATCAAGTTCAAGCAAGATTAAAACGTGAAATAAAATTAATGAAACTATGTTCAGAAAGAATTCCAAAGATACTTTTTTTAGATGATTATTTAGTATTTAATTTTAATAATAAAAATTATGCTTTTTATTTTGAAGAATATATTAATGGTTTGAACTTAGATGAAGTTATGAAAGAGAAAGGCGGATACTCAATCGATGAAATAATTATCTTTTTAGAAAAGATGGTATTAAATTTAAAATGTTTACAAAAAAATGATATTGTTCATAGAGATATAAAACCAGCAAACATTATAACTTACAGCAATGATTATTTTTTAATTGATTTAGGATTATGTAGACAGACCTATGAAGATGAAACATTAACAATATCATTTCAAACTCTTGGTACACAGAGTTATTTATCACCAGAGCAACGGAAGGGTGTAAAAACGGATTATCACTGGGATTTCCGTAATGATCTATATGCAATAGGACTCGTTGCAATGGAAATGTACTTACCATCAACTAGAGTGATTAGGACTGAAAATGTAAATTTAAATAATTTAAGACAGTTATGGTATATGAATTCAAATGATCAAAAGAGCAAAACGTTTTTTAATGAGATTATTACTAAATTATTAGCTGAAAATAGATTTGCAAGATTTAGAACAATTGATATGATGGAAGAAGCAATTAATAAGATAAAGGAGGTTAAATAAAATGATATACTTTCAATATGGTGCTCGAGGAGTAAACTTATTAGAAAAATTTATAAATGATGATTTAATCAATGGTATAATTTGGGATCCAAGATTTTCTCATAAAGATTTAATTGAACAACGAAAAAAAATATTTACTAAAAAAATGTCATGTTTATTTGATCCTAAATTCTTTTACTATGAGTATGAAACTCCAGTATTAAAAAACTTAGAGAAACTTGATTTCAATCCAACTGAAAAAATAACAAGAAAATATTTAAATGATCAATCAAAAATGAGCAAATATTTTGATGGTCTGATTCAATATCAGCTTCAAATAGATACGGAAAATATTATGGCTCCTTCTTTGAGAATAGAATCTTTTGATAGTGTTAATAGTGAAAGACAGTTGAATTTACTAGATAACTTCAATGATTTCATTTCACAAAAAAATATTGAAAAAAATAAATGTATAAATTTGACTATTGACGAAGGAGCATTTAATAATACAGATAAAATGAATGATTTTATTAGTAGTCTTGATGAATTAAGGGAATACTTTTCTGATATATATTTAACAATTATTAGAAATCAAGAATCTAACAATAAGTTAAGCTTTAATCAAAAATGTTTGGAGAATATCTTAAATTTTATATATTTCCTTAATTATATAGGATATAAGGTAACTGTTGGATATACTGGGTTAGAAGGTATCTTATATTTTGCAGTAGGTGCAACAAATATTGGTACTAATATTTCACAATCATTAAAAAGATTAGTTATTGATAAAATTGGATTAACTGGCAAAATAAATGATCAAGGTGGATCCCAAGCCAAAAGTCACTATACAAGTATTCCTTTGTTAAATTATTTAAAGTGCGATTTATTTTTAGATCAAATTAGAGAAAGTGACAGAGAAAAATTATTTCAATTAATTTTAAGTGATAGTCAACTAGATAATGAAATCAAAACTGGAAAGAAAAGCTTTGAATATACATTAATTGATACTCAGTATCAATATATGGAAGCATTGCATAAGTTCATAAGTTCTTTAGAAAACAGATCATTAAAAGATAGGATTGATTATGTTATTAACTCAATTAATTTAGCAATCGAAAAAACTAATGAATATAATGAATTATTTCAAATTGCAAATTTACCAGCTAATCACTTGACTGAATGGAAAAATGCACTTACTTCATTTAAAGAAAAAAATATCTATTAGCACTTTGCTAATAGATATTTTTTGTATTGATAAATTATAAATTTATTAAGTGAAACAATATAAGCAGAGTTGTTTAAAATTTTGTTATTATTTCGTTTTGCTTTTAATATTATTCTAGTTTTTCCGTTCGTATTTAAGGACAAAATACCTATTCCGTATTCATTATATAATTTTATGGTTTCATCTTTTAAGTTATCACAGACTTCCTTTGGCAAAACAACCCATGAAAAAGTTGAAAATTCTAAATTTTTAATTGCTTGAGAAAGGGCTTTTTTCCAATCCTTTAACTTTAATTCATAAGAGTCAAATATTATTTTTGGATAAACAAAATTTTTGTGTAGATAATAACAATTTTCATCCTTGAAAACAATTTTTTCGTTTATTAGTCTTTTTAAAATACTTAATTGTATAGTTCTTGAATAACCAGTTTTTCTCATTAAATAATCTAATGTTCTTTTACTATTCTTATGTAAGAAAGAAACTGTAAATGCAAACCTTTGCTGAGATAATAATAATGCTTGTTCATTTAAAATATTATTATTATTCATTTTAACTTTTACAATATCAACATTTCCAAATCTTCCATTAAATTCCTTTAAAACAATGTTTTTGGGATTACTTTTATATTTTTTATATAATAATTCTTGCATATCTATTTCTCTTTCAAACATATCATCACCCCATAACTATATTAATATTATAGCATATATTAAATTATATTCTACTAACAATTTTTGTAAATTGTTGAAATTATGTAAATTAAATGCTATAATTAATTCGTCAAGTATTATTAAATACTTTTACTACTTGAGTGCAAAACTTGTTAGTTTATTGCCCCAGTTTGTATTGTAAATTCATAAGAAATTATGAATTTTTTTTGTTTAAAATTAATAAAAACTTTAATATTTTTAAATTTTATTAATGAACTAATAAATCTTTATTTTTACATTTATAAAAGTAAATAGTATGTCATGTATGCGTATTTATCATGTTCCGGGACCTCAGGGGCCAACAGGTCCAACCGGGCCTGCAGGTAGTAATGGTTCTATAGGTCCAACAGGTCCAACCGGAACTGTAGAACCCAATACATACAATTTATTTGTTCAATCTACTGCTGCCCCAAATGGTGATGGAAGTCAAGCTAGACCTTTTCAAGCAATAGATGAAGCTTTAGCTGTGGCTGAATCTAATGGAATTATAAATGTTTTACAAGGAACCTATCCTATAACACAACAAATTTCTTTGAATATTCCTGGATTAACAATAAAAGGTAGAGCAGGATCATTAATTTTACTTCAAGCCCCAATAGTACCATTTTTGTGCAATGATGATAATATTACGATTGATGGGCTTACAATGACTAGTGATCAACCATATCCAGTTGAATTTATCCAAATAGGAGGAAATGGTAATCAAATTCTAAATTGTCAGATTTATGGTCCAAATCAAGCAGGAGATTCATCAACTTGGGTAGTAAATAGAGGATTTGTATCACAGCTTAATATTACAAATTTATTAGTAAGAAATAATATATTTCACACTTTAAGACAACCAGCTTATTTAAATCCTAATTCTATGGGAACTATTATGGATGATGTTGTGTATAATACTCGTGGATATGTTGTTGATCGAGCTTTATTTATATTTTCTGGAAATTCTTTGGGTATACCAGAAAATGCAGTAGATATTGCATTACTTGCAGGAACTACAACAGGAGCACCATATGATCCGCTTTCAGCTTTAGAAGCTAGTAATAGTTCTGCAACAATAAGTGATCAACGTTAAAAATATTAATAAATATAACTTATGACTTAAATTTTATCAATTTGACTAAATCATAAAAATATGGTAAAATTGAAGACGTTTTCCCAAATTTTTATGAAGAGGTGAAAAAATTTTGAAAACAAAGCTGTGCGTTTTTCTTGGTTTATTTGTAGTAAGTAATTTTATGAATGTAACTGTAGAAAAGCCAACTATAATAGAGCCTAAACAAAATTTATTAGCGGAATCTACTGTTCAAGTTACTGAAGAAGTAGAAGAAATAGTATATGATGGATTAACAGAACAACAATTGATTGATAAAATTAATAGATTCTTAAATTCTGATTTAGAAAACAAAGGGGAACTATATGTTACATATTCTTTAGAAAAAGGTGTCGATCCTTATTTAGCGGTAGCAATTTCAATGCATGAAACAGGATGTAAATGGAATTGTAGTACGTTAGTTAAGAAATGTAACAATGTTGGTGGTCAAGTTGGAGGCCCATCATGCAATGGTGGATCTTATATGAAATATGACACTTTAGATGAAGGAATTAAAGGATTTATTGATAATATTGCTAAAAATTATGTACAAAAAGGTTTAACAACAGCCGAAGAAATGAATTCTAAATATGCTGCTGATAAAAGTTGGGCTAGTAAAGTTAATAAATATATTGACGAAATAAAAGAAAAATAATTGTAATTCGCAATTATTTTTTTGTGATATAATTAATAAAAGGAGTTACTTATGGCGAGAAAAAAATATTATAGAAATAATGATGAAGATTTTTTTGCGGGTTTAATAGTATTGTTTGTTTTTGGACTAATTTATTCTTTTATAACAAAATATTGGCTAATCATATTAATAATTTTATCCATTGTATTATTATATTTTTTAATTATATATATTATTGATTTAGATTTGTTTTCTAAATTAAAAAAACCAATTTTATATTATAAGGGTAAGAGTAATGATAATAATTTAGATAATCTAAAATTAGATGAAGTTACTAATGGATATAAAATAAATTGTTTACAAAAAGGAATGATTGGCGAAGAAAGATTAAATTATAATTTAATTAATTCAAGAATTCCTATGTATATATTGCATGATTTAATGCTTACTTGTGACAATAAAACTGCGCAAATCGATTTTATATTAGTTACTAAAAGAAATATGTATATATTAGAGTCAAAAAATTTAAATGGTAATGTTGATATTGAAAAAGATGGAACATTTACTAGAAGAATGGGAATGTATAAAAAAGGAATTAAAAATCCTTTAACTCAAAATGCTGAACATGAAAATATACTTAATGAAATATTAAAAAAAGAGAAAATGAAATTAAAATATGAATCATTGGTAGTATTAACTAATGATAATACATACTTAAATTTTAAAAAAAGTGATAAAGATTATAAAAATTTAATAATTAGAAATGACAAAATAGTAGAAGTATTATTGAAAAAAGAAAAGAAAAAACATATAATACGTGATGAAGAAAAAATAAAAAAAATATGTGATAAGTTATTAAAATATGAAAAATATTCATTTGATGTAGAACAATTAAAAATAAGATTAAAACAATATCGAAAAGAAAAATCTAATTATGAACAAATTCAACCTTATATGATATTCAATGATCAAACATTAGATGATTTGATAAAAAAAATACCTCAATCTTTAGAAGAATTAAAATTAATAAGTGGATTCGGAGAATATAAGGTTAATAAATATGGAAGCGAAATAGTTAATATTATAAAAAATGAGGTGAATAAATGACTATAGTTATAACAGGAGGAACTAGGGGAATAGGAAAGGCAATTGCTTTAGTATTAGCTAAAGCTAAACATAATTTAGTTTTAACTTATGTAAACGATGATAAAAATGCTTTACAAACTAAGGAAGAATTAGAAAAATATACTAATGTGTTAGTTTTAAAAAGTGATGTATCAAAAGAAGAAGAGGTAATAAAATTACTAGATAATACAATTTCCAAATTTGATTCAATTGATGTATTAATTAATAATGCAGGAATAGCTATTGATACTATTTTAGAAGATAAAACTGTGGATAATTTTAAAAGAATATTAGATATTAATTTAATAGGTCCTTTTTTAACTAGTAAATATATTGGTGAATATATGTTTAAAAATAAAAAAGGTAAAATAATAAATATTTCTTCTACTAATGGTATTGATACATATTATAAGGAAAGTTTGGATTATGATGCATCTAAAGCGGGATTAAATTCAATTACTCATAATTTCGCTAATATATATGCACCATATGTAACAGTTAATGCTATAGCATGTGGTTGGGTTGATACTGATATGAATAAAGATATGGATATTGAATTTAAAAATAAACACTTAAACAAAATATTATTAAATCGATTTGCTAATCCAGAAGAAATAGCTAATGTAGTAAATTATTTAATAAATGATACTTATATTAATAGTACAATAATAAGAGTCGATGGTGGTGTTAAAAATGATTGATGAATTAGAGCGTGATTGTTTAGAACAATTTAAATTAATTGATGATATATGTTTTTATAATAGTGAAAAAGTTTTAAAAGCTTTTCAAGAAAATAGTGTATCAGAAACACATTTTAATTCAACTACTGGTTACGGTTACAATGATAGTGGTAGAGACACTATTGAAAGTATTTATTCTAATATATTTAAAGCAGAAGATGCTATTGTTAGAAATCAGTTTATATCAGGAAGTCATGCTTTAACTGTTACTTTATTTGCACTTCTTAGACCTAATGATGTTTTACTTAGTATTACTGGTAAACCATATGATACTTTAGATGAAGTAATAGGTATTGTAGATAACCCTAGTTCTTTAAAATCATTTAATGTTAATTATGAACAAATTGATTTAATTGATAATGATTTCGATTATAAAAAAATAGAAGAAGTATTAAAAAATAAAAAGATAAAAGTTATTGAAATTCAAAGATCAAAAGGATATTCTACTAGAAAAAGTATTACAATTGATAAGTTAGAAAAAATTATAAAATTTATTAAAAATATTGATAAAGAAGTAATAATTATGATAGATAATTGTTATTGTGAGTTTGTGTCAACTAAAGAGCCAATTGAAGTAGGTGCGGATATTGTAGTAGGATCTTTAATTAAAAATTTAGGTGGAGGAATTGCTCCTAATGGTGCTTATGTGGTTGGTAGAAAAGATTTAATTAAGTTAGTCGGTGAACGTTTAACTTTACCAGGAGAAGGTAAAGAAGTAGGCCCTAGTTTAGGTGTTAATAAATATATATTACAAGGATTATTTTTTGCTCCTAGTGTTGTGGCTAGTAGTTTGAAAACAGCTATTTTAGCTAGTAAAGTGTTTGAAAGTTTAGGTTATGAAGTAGAGCCTAAATATGATGAAGAAAGAGCAGATATTGTTCAAAATATTATTTTTCATGATAAAGACAAATTAATTAAATTTTGTCAAGGTATTCAAGCTGGTTCACCGATTGATTCATATGTTGAGCCAATACCTTGGGCTATGCCAGGTTATCAAGATGAAGTTATAATGGCAGCAGGGACATTTACACAAGGATCTTCAATTGAATTATCATGTGATGGTCCAATAAGAGAACCATATATAGCTTATTTACAAGGATCTTTAATGTATCCTTATGGTAAATTAGCAATTATGAAAGCATTAGAATATATAAAAAAATAGACATTAGTCTATTTTTTGTATGTATAAATTATCATCAACATCAATTGTAATTGTAGAATTATATTTTACTTCATTGTTGATAATTTCATTAGCAATTAAATTTTCCACAGTTTTAGTTACAAATCGTTTAATTGGACGAGCTCCATATCTAGAATCATAAGAGTTTTCCACAATATAATTTTTAGCTTTGTCAGTTAAAATTATTTTTAATTGCTTATCGCTTAATCTTTTTTCAATATCTTTAATAATTTTATCTAAGATTTCATAAATAACATTTTTATCTAATGATTTAAATACTATTATTTCATCGATACGGTTAATAAATTCTGGCTTGAATGTTTGTCTTAATTCATTCATAACTAATTCATGAGAATTTTCTATATTTTCTAGAATGTATTCACTACCTAAATTAGATGTCATAATAATAATAGTATTTTTAAAATCAACTGTTCTACCTTGTGAATCAGTAATTCGACCATCATCTAATATTTGTAATAAGATATTAAATACATCTTTATGAGCTTTTTCTATTTCATCAAATAAAACAATACTATATGGATTTCTTCTAACTGCTTCGGTTAATTGTCCACCATCATCATATCCAACGTATCCTGGAGGAGATCCAATTAATCTAGCTACAGAATGACTTTCCATATATTCACTCATATCAATTCTAATCATGTGTCTTTCGTCATCAAATAATTCATAAGCTAAAGTTCTAGCAACTTCAGTTTTACCAACCCCAGTAGGACCTAAAAAGATGAATGAACCAATTGGTTTATTAGGATCTTTGATACCAGCTCTAGCTCTTATAATAGCATCACTAACTAATTTAATTGCTTCATCTTGTCCCTTTACTCTTTTTTTCATATTTTCATTTAATTTAAGTAATTTGTCTTTTTCACTATCAACTAATTTGTTAATAGGAATATTAGTCCATTTAGATATTATTTTAGCAATATCATTGTCATCAACTGTATCACTTAAAATATCAGATTTATTTTTACTATTTAATTCAGCTAATTCTTTTTCTAATTGAGGCAATATACCATGTCTTAATTTAGCAGCTGTTTCTAAATCATATTCATTTTCCGCTTTTTCTAATTTATGTTTAGTACTATCAATTTCTTCTTTTTTCTTATTGATTAAATTATTAATTTCTTTTTCTTCTTCCCAATTTTTTCTTAATTTAGATTCTTTTTCTTTTAAAGATTCAATTTCTTTATCAATTTCTTCTTTACGATGTTTTGATAAGTCATCTTTCTCTTTTTTCAATGCTTCTTTTTCAATTTGTAGTTGCATTATATGTCTTGTTAAAGTATCTAATTCAGTTGGTACTGATTCCATTTGTACTTTAATAGTAGCACAAGCTTCGTCTATTAAATCAATTGCTTTATCAGGTAAGAAACGATCAGTTATATATCTATCTGATAAAGTGGCAGCTGCAATTAAAGCTTTATCTTTAATATTAACACCATGATATACTTCTAGTTTTGGTTTTAATCCTCTTAAAATAGTAATAGTATCTAAAACAGTAGGTGGATTGACTAAGATTTTTTGAAATCTTCTTTCTAAGGCACCATCTTTTTCAATATATTTACGATATTCATTTAAAGTAGTTGCTCCAATACAATGAATTTCTCCACGAGCTAACATTGGTTTTAACATATTACCAGCATCCATTGCTCCCTCTAAAGCACCCGCTCCTACTATCATATGAATTTCATCAATAAACATAATGATATCACCGTTAGAATCTTTTACTTCTTTTAATACAGCTTTTAATCTTTCCTCAAATTCACCACGGTATTTAGCTCCTGCTATTAAAGCTCCCATATCTAGTTCCCAAATTGTTTTGTTTTTTAAACTGTTAGGAACATCTCCTTTAACAATACGAGTTGCTAATCCTTCAACAATAGCAGTTTTACCAACACCAGGTTCTCCTATTAAAACTGGATTGTTTTTAGTTTTTCTAGATAAAATTCTAGTTATACTTCTTATTTCATCATCACGACCAATAACAGGATCAATTTTATTATCTTTCACTGCTTGGGTGATATCTCGTCCATATTTTTCTAAAACATTTTCAAGATTTTCTTGGTATGGATTCATATTTTATCCCTCCTTTTTAATGTTGATTATTTTAATCAACGATAAAAGTATATCACTTGTTTTAGCACTTGTCAATAGTTAGTGCTAAAGTTGTTAAAAAATTTATTTTATGCTATAATCATAAGGCGAGGTAATTTTATGAGATTAACAGAAATATTTTTATTGTTTATTATATATGCTTTTTTGGGGTGGATTGTTGAA
The DNA here is from genome assembly GCA_944359085.1 of uncultured Bacilli bacterium. Lineage (GTDB taxonomy): Bacteria > Bacillota_I > Bacilli_A > RF39 > UBA660 > Faecisoma. Next base: position 33,014 of record CALVSQ010000009.1, read on the forward strand.
ATTATTAACAATGTAGTTGTCTTTAAAAAATTTGTTAATAGAGGTTTTTTGATTGGTCCATATTGTCCAATTTATGGTGTAGGTGGATTAATAGCAACCATATTTTTGACAAAATATAAAGAAAGTATAATAGTATTGTTTGTTATGTCGATGTTTTTATTTGCTTTATTAGAATATTTTACTAGTTATTTAATGGAAAAATTATTTAAAGCAAGATGGTGGGATTATACAGATTATCGTTTTAATATTAATGGTCGTATTTGCTTAGAAACATTAATACCTTTTGGATTATTAGGGTGTTTTGCTATTTATGTAGTTAATCCAATAATATTTTCAATATTTAATATGACTAACATAGTTGTTTTAAGAATAATAGCTTTAATAATATTTATAATATTTATTATTGATTTTACACTTTCATTAAAAATAATTAATAGTTTTAAAGATACAGCTGTTAAATTTTTAAAGAAAGATAATACTGAAGAAATAACTAAAAAAGTCAAAGAAATATTACTTTCTAAATCTGTTTGGACAAAACGTTTAATTGAATCATTCCCTAAAGCTAAGGCGGTTATTACTAATAATATTGATTTAATAAGAATGAAATTTGAATTAAAACAAACAAAAAAAGAATTAAAACAAACAAAAAAAGAATTAAGAAAAGAAAGAAAAGCTAATAAAAAATTAAGGAGGTAAATTATGAATTTTTATAAAGGCTTAGGTATTTTAGAATCTTTAAATGAAGTAGGAGATTTAATAAAAGTAAATAGTGTGGATGCTAGTGTTGAAAAACATGTACCTTTTTGTGAAATAAAAGATGATAAGGTATACGTTACAGTAGGAGAAGTAGTTCATCCAATGGAAGAAGATCATTATATAGAATGGATAGCAATGGTTAAAGGTAATAAAATTGTAAAATATTTATTAAAATCAAATGATGAACCAAAAGCAGTATTTGATTATGAAGAGAATAGTACAATTTATGCTTATTGTAATAAACATGGATTGTGGAAAAAAGAAATTTAAGTCTATAATTAGACTTTTTTTCATACTATTTTATAGGTGATTTTGTGAAAAAGTTGTTAATTTTATTATTATTAATACCAATAAATATTAAAGCTTATTCTAGTAGTGCCACTAGTACAGTTTTAATGGATATGGATAGCTTAAATGTTATATACTCTAATAATATGAATGAGATTAGAAGTATAGCTTCAATATCTAATATTATGACTACATAGTAATGAATTCAAAATATATAAGAAATACTAATAATTTATTTCAAATAAACTATAAAATGTATTATGAAATTGTAGTTCATATAATAACAAAAATATAGTTAAATTTTAACAATGAGTTTGTTGAAGCATTTATCGTAAAATGATATAATTACTATGGAGGAAGTACAATGAAAAAAATGAATGTTATTGTAGTATTTGATAATAAACTAGAAAATACATTAATGTGTAAAAGAACAAAAGAACCATATATGGGAATGTATAATTTAGTAGGTGGAAAAATAGAAAAAGAAAATGATGGATTAAATGAAGCATATAGAGAATTAGAAGAAGAAACTAATATTAAGAAGAAGGATATAGATTTAATTCATTTTATGAATCTTACTTATACTAAATGGAATAAAGAATTAGAAGTTTATTATGGAATATTAAAAAATGAAGTAGAACTAATCGAAGAAGTAAATAAACTAGAATGGATAAGTGTTAACGATAATTTCTTTGATATGAACAGATATGCAGGAGAAGGAAATATAGGACATATTATCGAAGAAATTAAAATAGATTTGAAAAGCAACTAACAAATAGTTGTTTTTTGTTTGGAAAAAAACGGAATTTATGCTATAATACAAGGCAATTCAAGGGGGAGATATATTTATGAATATAGTTTTTAGTGGACCTAGCGGTGCTGGGAAGGGAACATTAACAGAAATGTTCTTGAAAGATAATAACTTTAAAAAATTTACAACATGTACAACAAGGAAACCACGTGAAGGAGAGAAAGATGGTTTCGATTATTATTTTTATGACAAAGAAATATTTTTACAAAAGGTAAATGCAGAAGAAATGTTTAATGTTAAAGAATATGGTGGTAATTATTATGGTAGTTTAGAAGAAGATATGGATAATATTCAAACTATGAAAAATGTAATATTTCAAATAACACCAGATAGAGCACTTGAAATGAAAGAAAGAAATCCTAATACATGTATGATATTAATAATTCCACCAAGAGCAGAATCATTAATCAACAGAAGAAAAGACCGTTCAGAAGAAAGAATAAAAAATGACATTCAAAATTTAGAAACAGCTAAAAAATTTGATTATGTAATAGTGAACGATAATATAGAACAAGCATATGAAAATATTAAATTATGCATTCATCATTTTATATATGGTGGAGAATGTGAATTCTTAGTCAAAGACAATATTGGATTGATAGAAAATTTAATAAAAGGATTAAATACAAGTATTGAAGGAAAAGGCGTAGAAAAAGTATTTAATAGTGAAATTGCAAAAAAATGGGATCAAAAAGCAGAATATGTTACATATTATGGTGTAAAAAATCCAATAACAGAAGAAGTGATGTCTTCAGCAAATAATGGTTTAAAAATTGCAGATATAGGTTGCGGAACAGGAAAGATTTTACAAAAATTAGATGATAAATATATAGATTGTAATCTAACAGGATTAGATATAAGTAGTGATATGATAGCAGTAGCACAAACAAGAAACTTTACAGGAAGAAACAATATAACTTTAGTCAATAATGATTTTATGGAATATGATTTTAAAGATTATTATGATATAATTATATTCAGTTATGTATTACACCATATGGATAATCCAATTGAAGCACTAAAGAAAGCAAAAGATATGCTTACGGATAGAGGAAAAATATTATTTTCAGTACCAGGAAAGGCATATCTATCTGAGGTTTTTAGTGATGATAAGAGTGTAGGAAGATTTAGTGTTGAAGAAATGGATGACATAGTAATGGGTGCTGGATTATATCCTTTAAAAGCAAGTAGAAATAGATTTATGATGTCATTTAATTCATATGAAATGTTCTTAAAATATTTAAAAAGTATTGGAACATATCAAAAAATTATGGGATATTCTAATCAAAATTGGTCTAAAGAATTCTCAGATGAAATTTTGAGAAAATTTGACTCTACTGCATTTATAACAGGTGAATATTTGACATATAATTGTGAAAATCTTCAAAGAAAATTAAGGAGGAAGTAGTATGATTTTATA
>CALVSQ010000010.1 GCA_944359085.1 uncultured Bacilli bacterium
CTACATTTTGTTGTAGAATTTCAGGAATTATTCATAAGTAAACTTATAATAGGAATTTATCACAAATTTAAGACATTCAAGTCAATTTAATATTTACATTTAAAAGAATATATGATATATTTATATAAAGAATAGGAGTAGATATATATGAATGAAAATTTAAACAATCAAGAGAATTTAAATAATAATTCTCAGACTATTAATAGTCAACCAACCCAACCTGTGCAACCAACCCAACCTGTGCAACCAACTCAACCTGCACAACCAACTCAGCCTGTGCAACCAACACAGCCTATGCAACCAACTCAGCCTGCGCAACCAACTCAGCCTGTGCAACCAACTCAGCCTGCGCAACCAACTCAGCCTGCACAACCAACTCAACCCGCACAACCAACTCAACCAGAAATAGACGATGACTTTAAAGATATTAAAAACAATAAAAATTGGTGAATATGAATTTGATGAATTATTTAAACAAGAAAATAATGAAAACATTAATCAAACCATTGAAGATTATAAATATATGTTCAATCAATTAATTGATTATATAAATAATTCATTTGTTGAAGAAAAATTTGAAAAAACTAATGAAAAAATAACAATTAATGATAAAGAATTAAATGCAACTGCTAATACTTATATTTTAGATAATGAAACCATTAATACAATGAAAAATTCTATTATAGATAAAATATTAGCTGATGAAAAATTTATTGACTTATTAGTAAAATATAGTAGTGAAAATACAACTAAAGAAGAAATTAAAGAATCATTAGAAGAAAGTAAAAATCAAAGTATTGATGATGCTAATTTAACTGCAGGAAAATCTGAAGCTAATATGATTGTAAGTGGAGTTAATGCTTATTGTGCAACTAGTGAAATGAAAGCTATGTTAGATGATACATATGTTGATATATGTGCTGATGGTGTTACTATTGATGAAGTAGACACAATGATTAATTTAGGTAATGCTAAAATTAACAAAATCACATATCAAAAAGAAGTAACAGAATTAATTGTTGAAAGTAATGGTTATACATTTACACTTCAAAATGATGGTTCATTTAAAGAAGAAAAAAATGATACGTATGAAGCAATAAGTAAAGCTATAATATATACTTATAAAAACAAATTTGTTGCATTTAAATTAATGAATAATGAAAATATAATAGATTATACAAGTTATGAAGGTATAAGCACTTTAAATGTTACCGAAAAAGATAAAACTATTTTAACTGGAAAATATCAAAATAATGAATTAACTATTTCAATTACTGATGATAGTACAGATATTACTTTAAATTATAATAAAGATAGTAAAACAGCAAATCTTACTTTAAAATCTGGTGAAAATATCATTAATACTAATCTTAAATTTGTTACAAATAAAATAAGTGATAATGAAACTAATGTAAAAACAGATATTAATTTAACTATTTCAACACCAAGTGGAAGTTCTAATTTAAAAATAAATATTGATACAACAGAATATATTAATAATGATATCGAAATAAATAAACCGAATAGTTATATTGAATTAGATGAATTAACTGAACAAGATTATCAAGAAATTTTTATTAATCTATACAAAAATGTAGAAGGAACATCATTAGAAGCTTTATTAAATAGTTTATTGATGGGAAATGATAATTCTTTAGATATTTATTAAAAGTGTTTTTGAACACTTTTTTTATTTATCTAAATATGATAAAATTAGTTTAGGTGATTATTAATGACTATTACTTTAAAAGTTAGTGAAAATACTAAAGAAAAAATGATTGAATATTTTGAAGATAAAAAAAGGCCAAAAACTCCTGATTATGCTATTTTTCAAGCAGATGAAGCTGATACAGTAGTTACTTTATATAATTCAGGGAAAGCTGTTTTTCAAGGCGTAAGCGCTGATATAGACGCTAATATGTGGAAAGAAATGGAAAGACACCTAAACCCTACTAAAAAAGTAGAAATGACTAATAGCAATGACAAAAAGAAAAAAGAAAAAATAATAGAAAAAGTTGATCCTAAAATATATTATGCTAATACTATTGGTTCTGATGAAGTTGGAACTGGTGATTATTTTGGCCCAATAGTTGTTACTGCTAGTTATGTAGAAAAAGAAAATATTCCTTTTTTAGAAGAATTAGGTGTTAAAGATTCTAAAAAATTAACTGATGAAAAAATATTAGAAATAGTACCTAAAATAATAAAAAAAATACCTTATGAATGTATTATTTTATCCAATAAAGAATATAATGAAAATTATACTAGTGATATGAATATGAATAAAGTAAAAGCAATATTACATAATAAAGTACTAAACAAATTAAAAGAAAAATATCAAGCTGATTACATTGTAGTTGACCAGTTTGCGCAACCTTATGTATATTACAATTATTTAAAAGGGACTAATTATGTAAGAAATATTACATTTATGACTAAAGCTGAAGATAAATGTTTATCAGTTGCTTGTGCTTCTTTAATTAGTAGATATGTATTTTTAAAACAATTTGATAAATTAGGAGAATCAATTGATACATTTTTAATTAAAGGTGCCAGTGACAAAGTTGATGAATTAGGAGTTAAAATAGTAAATAAATATGGCTTTGATAAATTAAAAGAAGTTGCTAAATTAAACTTTAAAAATACCGAAAAAATTAAAGAATTATTAAAAAAGTAGATTACTCTACTTTTTTTGATTCTAATAATTTTTCATATTTATTTTGCAATACATAAATATCTTTACTACTCATAAATATCATAACTGCATTTTTATGCTTTAATAATTTATCGGCTGTATCTAAATTGATATATTCACCATTATCTAATTTGTCTAAAATAACTTGATATGTTACATCATCATAACCTTCTTCTTCTCTATCAACGCCAACATCCATTATATATGATTTGTCAGCTAAATTTAAAGCATCCGCAAATTCTTGAGCCATTTCTTTAGTTCTTGATAAAGTATGAGTTTTCAAAATAGCAACTATTTCTTTATCAGGATATTTTTGTCTAGCTCCTTTAATTGTAACTTTTACTTCTGTTGGATGATGAGCATAATCATCAATAGTAACAATATCACCAATTACTTTTTCTTTAAATCTTCTTTTAGCACCTTCAAATGTCTTCAAGTATTTAGCAACTTCTTTTGCTTCTAACCTTTCATAATAACAAACACCTATAACAGCTAATGAATTTAATAACATATGTTTACCATATAAAGGTAAATCAAAATGACCATAATAATTATCTTCAACAAAAACATCAAAACTTGTTCCTTCATTAGTAAAAACTACATCTTTTGCTATAATATCATTATCATCATTTAATCCATAATAAAATATTGGAACATTTACTTCTAATGTATGAGTATATGGGTCATCTCCACAAGCAATTACCATTTTTTCAGCTAATCTCGCATATTCTTGATATGCTGAAATAACATCATCAATATCTTTGTAATAATCAATATGATCCAATTCAATATTTGTTATAATTGCATAATATGGTGTATAACTTAAAAAATGTCTTTTGTATTCACAAGCTTCTAAAGCAAAATATTTATTTTCTTTATTTGCATAACCAGTTCCATCACCTATTAAATAATTACAACCAGTTATATTTTTTAATACATGACTTAACATAGCAGTAGTAGTAGTTTTTCCATGACATCCAGCTATAGTAATTGTTTGAAACATTTTAGTTAATTTTCCTACCATATCTTGATATGAATATATTTTTAATCCTAATTCTTTAGCTCTCACAATTTCTTCATGAGTATCTTTAAAAGCATTTCCTTGAATTATTATCATATCGTCTTTTATATTGTCCTTATTAAAGTTATATATTTTTATTCCTTTTTCTACTAAAGATTGTTCAGTAAAAAAATGATCTGGTTTATCACTACCTTCTACTTCATATCCTAGACCATCAAGAATTTGTGCTAAAGCACTCATTCCTGTACCTTTTATTCCGACAAGAAAGTATTTCATCTAATCATCTCCTATTAATATTTTACACCATTATAAAGTAAAAAGTCCATATTTTTAACAAAATAAATGAAAAAACACTTAATTTTAAGTGTTTACTCTTTATATTCAAATTCAAAATCTAATATTCTAATAGTATCTCCTTCAATAGCACCTAGTTTTCTAAGTTCATCATCAACACCATATTTTCTTAATTTATTAGCGAATCTATTAGCTGATTCATCAGTATTAAATTTAGTCATTTTTAATAATTTTTCAACTTTTTCACCTTTTACAACCCAAGTATTACCATCTTTAACAATTGTAAATGGTTTTTCTTCTTTAAATTTATATAAAACATGACTTTCAAATTTTTCTTCTTCATATAAAGGTTCTTTTTTTATTTTGTCTAACATACTAGCTAGTACTTCAATAACTTCTTTTAACCCTTCGTTAGTTATAGCTTTAATAGGATAAATAGGTACATTTACTTTCTTTTTAAATTCTTCTAAATTATCTAAAGCATTTGGCATATCCATTTTATTAGCTATAATAATTTGTGGTTTATCTAATATTTTTGGATTGAATTGTTTTAATTCATTATTGATAATTACGTAATCATCATATGGGTCTCTTCCTTCTGTTGCACCCATATCGATAACATGAGCAATTACTCTAGTTCTTTCAATATGTTTTAAAAATTGGTCACCCAAGCCATCACCATTACTAGCGCCTTCAATTAATCCCGGTAAATCAGCAACTACAAATGAAGAATTATTAGATTTAACAACTCCTAAATTGGGTTTTAAAGTTGTAAAATGATAAGCAGCAATTTTAGGTTTAGCTTTAGATATTTGAGATATAATAGTTGATTTACCAACGCTTGGCATACCTACCAATCCAACATCAGCTAATAATTTTAATTCTACTTTAACATTTCTAACCTCACCAGGTTCACCATTTTCTGCGAAATGAGGGGCAGGATTAGATTTAGTAGCAAAAGCAATATTACCTCTGCCACCACGGCCACCAGCAGCTACAACAACTTCATCATCTTTTTTCGTTAAATCAGCTATAATTAAATTAGTATCCAAATCAGTTACAACTGTTCCTAATGGTACTTTAACAATAATATCTTCTGCTTTAGCACCATGCATACCTTTACCTTGGCCATTTTCTCCTTTTTTACCTTTTATTTGCTTTTGATATCTTAAATCAATTAAAGTATTTAACCCTTCATCTACTTTAAAAATAATGTCCGAACCTTTTCCACCATTACCACCAAAAGGTCCACCCATTTCTACAAATTTTTCTCTTCTAAAAGCCATACACCCATCGCCACCAGTTCCGGCAATAAGTTCTAACTTCACTTCATCAATAAACATAGTAAATCACCAATTACAATTATACATTAAAAAAAAATAGTAGTAAATACTATTTTCTTAAAATCATTTTTTCTAAACAAATTCTTATTTCTTTTTCATTAAATGGCTTATTTAAAACGTCTACTATTGGATAATTAAATACCTTATCAATTGAATCTTTAGTATCATCACCTGTTAAAATACAAACAGGAATTTTATTAAATAAATTATTTGTTTTAAAAATTTCTAAAACTTGAAATCCATTACAAACTGGCATATTTAAATCTAAAAACATACCTACAAATTCACTATCAAAATTATTTCTAATAACTTCAATTACTTCATTTCCATTTTTTGCGACTATAACATTATACTCATCTTTAAACATTTTAGAAGCAAAAGTTGTAATAATGCTAGAATCATCAACAATCAATAAAATTTTCATATCATCTACCTCTATAGCAATTATACCATATTTTTTTAAATTTTGTTCTTTATTTGCAAAAAAAGATAAAAAACTATTTAGTAGCATAAACACTTACTTGTTTTTTATCTTTTCCAACTCTTTCAAATTTAACATATCCGTCTATTTTTGCATAAACAGTATCATCAGAACCAATTCCAACATTAACACCTGGATAAACTTTAGTTCCTCTTTGACGATATAAAATAGATCCACCTGTTACATACTCACCATCACTAGCTTTAGCTCCTAGTCTTTTTGATATCGAATCACGACCATTTTTAGTAGAACCTTGTCCTTTTTTGTGAGCAAATAATTGTATATTTAATTGCATCAATTTTAACACAATTAACACCTCCTTATTTCTATATATTTAGGGTATTGTTTTTCTAATTCTTCTAATAAATCAATCAAATTATTAATTAATTTATTTGTTATTTCATCATCTTTAATAATATCAATAGTAACACCATTATCATCACTATATTTAATTGCATCACTATCAATTCTTAATATAGCATTAACTGTTGTAATTACCATTGATGATACGGAAGCACAAACTATGTCTTTCCCTAATTCATCATAATTAGCGTGTCCCTTAATAATTATTTGTTTTTCTTTAATACTTATTTTAATCATTATTTTCTTCAATTTTTTTGATTTCAACTTTAGTATATGGTTGACGATGACCTTGAGTTTTACGGTATTTTTTCTTAGCATTATATTTAAATACTTTAATTTTTTTATCTTTACCGTGTTTAATAACTTCACCCTTAACTGTTACATTACTTAAATAAGGATGTCCAGGAACACCATTGATCATTAATACTTTGTCAAATTTTACTTCTTTTCCAGCTTCAGCATCTAATTTTTCAACATAAATTACTGAACCTTCTTCAACATAGTATTGTTTTCCACCTGTTTCAATTACTGCTTTCATACTTTACCTCCTTTAATCTCAGACTCGCCATTAAGGTGATTATACTTTAAACCTTTTCTGCGCGGTTGTAGAGAGGCCTCTACACAGTTCTTAATTTTAGCACATTTCCCCTTATTTGTCAAACACTTTTCTAATAATTTCTTTTTCTGTATAAAATTTATTATTAATATTAAAAATATGTTTGGTTTGTTTTTTCATACTATTTATATTTTTAATAACTTTATGCTTTTTATAATTAAAATTATTTAAATATCTTTCTAATAAAAATTTATTAAAATAATATTTATGTTTAATAATTTCTTTAAATAATTCAACTATTATAAATATTAAAATAAGCGATAAATCTATTTTATATAATATAACTAAAATAATAAAAATAAAGGATAATATTATACTTAAAATATGACTTAATTTATAAGGAAAAAAAATATTAAATATAACATTAAATATTTTGCTACCATCTAATGGATAAATCGGTAATAAATTAAACAATAGTATAGCTATATTATAATAATTAAATACTAAATTATCTTTATATAACAAATAAAAGATAATTTGAAATAAAGGCCCTAATATAGCTATGATAAATTCTTCTTTTAATGATTTATCAATATTTTCTTTAAATATTGTAATACCACCAAAAGGTAATAAAATTATTTTATCAATCTTCCATTTAAATATTAAGGCTCCTATTATATGACCTAATTCATGAACAATAATAATTGAGCTAAAAATAATAAAATTTTTAAAATTACCCGTTAAAAAACAAATAAAACCAATTATATAAAAAAATATATGAATTTTAAATGTATTCTTGGTAATCAATTACCTCACCATCTTTGTAAAATACTAAATATAAATTAGAATTAGAAACACCAATTAAACTTCCATCTTTAACATAATCATACAATTTTAAATTAATATCTTTCAAATTAGAATACCATAAATCAATACCGTTTTCTTGTTGAATAATTATTGTATTACCATATCCTTCTTTTTCACCTATAAAAATTACAATACCAGAATCTATTGCTGGTACTAAATAATTATCTTCAACTAATAGAGATACACCATCTTTATATTTATTAGCTTCTTTATAATTTAATTTTTCGTTAAATACTGGTGTTATAGTTTCAAAATATTTACTAAAAGGTAAACTAGAACCAAATTTATTTTGATACCATTTATTTATTTGGGCAAAGGAAATATTATCTTCATATACATATTTATAAAAATTAGATTTGAATTTATCATTCTTTAATAATATTAAAGTTAAAATTGTTAAAATAACTAATACCAAAAATTTTAAAGCTGTAGATTTTTTTATCATTTTTTCACCTTAATAAATATATGAATAAAAATTGAAAAAAAATGACTATTTTAAGTCATTAATTTGTTCTATAGTTAAATTTGTTATTTTACTTATTGTTTCTAAATCCATATTTAAATCTAACATTTTTTTAGCATTTTCTATTTTATTTTGTTCGATTCCTTCTAATTTTCCTTCAGATAATCCTTGATTAAGTCCTTTTTCATACATTACTTCTTCATATTGTTTTTGCTCTTCTTCTTTACTTATCCAATCTACTACAAATTGATCATTGTTAGCTTTTATTACTTCTTCTTTAAAATTATTCACTATCTCACTCTTTTCTGATAATTCTTCTAATCCTTGTTTACCTAAATCTAACATGATTAATGCTTCTTCACCTTTGGTAAACTTCTTATCATTATTATAATAGTTTTTTATGTATTTGTCTATACCTACATTATATATTTTTATATAATCAGTTAACTCTATTTTATTTATTTTATCATATAATGTATATATACTTTTTTCATATTTACTATTATAAAAATTTAAATTTACTTGAATTATCGAATGACCTACTTTGTATTTATTTCCTCTTTCCGTATTTTCACTTGCTAATTTAAAAATGTAATGTAGATTTCTAATTTTTATTTCTTCACTATAATTTGTATTTAATTCAACATTAATTATTTTATCCTTTGTTTTTACTAATAAATCTAATCTTTGACCACGTATTTTATAATATTCTTGAATTAAATTAGGATTTAATATTTGTAAGTCTTCAATTTTTTTATCTATAATTGTCTCTAAAATTGCTATTAAGAATTCTTTTTTAACAGCAGCATACATGAAAACTGGTTCATGTCTTGCAGTATAGAATTTTTTTATTTAAATCACCTCCTATTAGTTTTATTAGCCAAAAGGAGGTCAAAATCCTTCTTAATTTATAAATAAATTTACAAATACACACAGTTTCTTATAAGATTTAATTATTTGTTAAAAAAAATCAAAAATTAATTTGATTTTTCGTATTCTAATACATTTGTAATCATTTTCTTTAAAGCATTAGAAGTAACTGTCGCACTACTTACTGTATCTAATGATTCTAAATCATTTTGATTAACTATTAATTTATTTATATAATCTTCATCAAGTACTAATTGATATCTATTAGCTGTTTCATGATGGGATGTGATTTCAATAGAAATTATTTTACCATTTTCAAAAGTAACAGATGCTTTTATTTTACCACCGTAACCTTTTTGAGAAACATTGTAAATAGTTTGATTATTTACTTTTTCTTTACTAATTAATTCAAAATTAGGATCACCGCTTCCTTCAACTCTTCTAGTAGAAGCTAACAATATTGTTGAAATCATAATAACAATACAAATTAAGAAGAACCAAATAATTGATTTAATAAAATTAAATCTTGATTGAACTCCTATTTTATCTAAGAAAATAACAAATATATTTACTATCAAAATACTAAATGCTACACCTTCTACACCAGTAAATCTAAATATAACAGTTATTAATCCCAATAAAATTCCTTGTAATGTTTGACCAATTGGTGTAACACAACTAGTCACTGGATCAGTAGCCATAAAAACAGCTCCAAACATTAATCCACCACTTAAAATATGAAAGAATGGATAATAAATGCCTTCACCTAATAATCTACTTATTCCTAAAGTTATTACAAATACCGTTAAAATGTAAAATAAAGGTATACGCCATTTAATTGTTTTTGTTAAACTTAAAAATATAAAAGCAACTAAACATAATAAAGCACTTGTTTCAGCAAAACTACCTGGAATAGTACCAATAAAGAAATTAGATAAATCACCATAAGGTTTTACTAATTCATTATAACTTCCAAGACCAGTTACCATTGATGCATTAGTTAAAGGAGTAGGTTTGCTAATAGTATCTAATTCATATGCACTAAAATAATTATCAGTAGTTAAAATACTAGAAAAAAACAATATTATAAATAAGTATCCAACTAAAGCAGGATTAAATATATTTTTACCAAATCCACCAAAAGCTATTTTACTAATACTTGCTATAGCACTTCCAATAACTAAAATATATATTGGTGTATGTAAAGGTAAAATCAAAGCTAAAAATAATCCTGGAAAAAATGCATAAGAATTTTTAATATAGTTTTTTTTCTTTAAAATTAAAGCATAAATTGCTTCAACTATAAATGATGTTAATGATGCAATTATGATTGAAATTATTGGACTAAACATTTCAATAAAACTTATCATGCCATGACTATAAGGAATATAACAATTTTTATAAATACTAAATATTATAAGTGGTAATAAAGCTATTAATAAATTAATCATTATTCTATGTGTTTTATATTTGCTTCTTAAAAATGGTCCCATTATTTATCACCTCTTAATATTTTTTTTGCATCTTTAACTCTTTCTCTAACTAACAAATTAGCAGGACATATATAAGAGCATAATCCACATTCAATACATTTTTCTGGATGTAATTTTTTTAACTTATTAATATCTTTATCTTTTTTTACTTTTGTCCTCATAATTAAAACTGGGCTTAATTTTGATGGACATACTTCGACACATTTACCACATTTCAAACAAATTGTAGGTATATCTATTTTATTTTCTAAAGCTAAAATACAATTCATATTAGCTGATACAACTAAATCTTCAACTTTTTTACCCATCATTGGCCCACCAGCAACAATTACACTATTTTCCTTAACTTTTAATTGCTCTAAAACTTCACTTACTGGTGTTCCTATTTTTACTAAAACATTTCTTTTGTCTTGCAAATTTTCACCAGAAAAAGTTATTATTCTTTCTATTAATGGTTTATTATATTTTAAAGCTTCATATATTGCATAAATAGTAGATATATTATTAACAACTATTCCTTCTTCAATTGGATATTTATCGTATTCTTTATGAGTAACTTCTTTTATTAATTTTCTTTCCCATCCCATTGGATAAACATTAGGAACTAATTTAATTTTAATTTTCAAATAAGTTCCTATATAATTATCAAATGTTTGTTTTAATTCAACATTTTCTTTTTTTATAGCAATTATAGCTTCTTTAATTTTGTTTATTTCTAATATGGCATCTATTGCTTCTAATATTTCTTCACATTTTTGTTTAGCCAAAATATGATCTGCTGTAATATATGGTTCACATTCCACAGCATTAATAATAAGTGTATTTATATTTTTAGGTTCATATTTTACATATGTAGGGAAACCAGCTCCACCTAAACCTACTATTCCATTTTCCATCAATAAATTTAAAAATTCTTCTTTAGTATATTTATTTATACTTCTTTTTACACTTAATTTTTGTTCAATTTTTTCTTTAAAATCATTTTCAATTACAACACATTTTACTTTTTCACCATTGAAACATGTTTTCTCTTCAAAATCTAATACTGTACCACTGACACTAGAATGAATTGGAATACGAAAATCTCCTTTTCTTTTCCCAATAATACTTCCTTTATAAACATATTCCCCTTTTTTTACTAAAATAGTGATATTAGTATCATTACCGCTTATTAAAGGTATATATACTTTTTTTGGTTTATTATATACAAGCAACTTATCATTTGTTAATTTATGTTTATCTATCTTAACTTTCATATTATCACACTTTCTATTCACAATAATTATACTAAATTATATAACCAAATTCAAGAAAAAAAACAAGATAATTTAATTTTCTTGTTCTCCTTTATTTTTGAATTGTAATACTATCGGTGTACCTTCAAAATCAAAAGACTCTCTTATTTTATTTTCTAAATATCTTTCGTAAGAAAAATGAATTAAACCTTTACTATTTACTTGAATATTAAATGTTGGTGGTTTATTTGATGCTTGATTACAAAAATAAATTTTCAATCTTTTACCTTTATAAGATGGTGGCAAATTAAGATTATAAGCATCTTTTATACAATCATTTATTAAGTTAGTTGCAATCATTTTAGTACTATTATTATAAACTTTTATTATTTCAGGCATTAAAGTATGCATTCTTTTATGTGTTTTTGCAGATAAAAATACAATTGGTGCATAAGGCATAAATTGAAAATTATTACGAATATCTTTAATAAATTTTTTCATTGATTCATCTTTATCATCAACTGTATCCCATTTATTAACTACTATAATTATTGGCTTACCCGCTTCAATTGCATAACCTGCTATATGTTTATCATGTTCAATTATTCCTGTTTCAGCATCAAGTACTAATAAACAGACGTCAGATCTATCAATTGCTTTCATACTTCTTAATAAACTATATTTTTCTACTGCTTCATAAATTTTACCTTTTTTTCTCATACCAGCAGTATCTATAACAATAAATCTTTCATTATGATAAGTAAATGGTGTATCAATTGCATCTCTTGTAGTTCCAGCAACGTTACTTACAATTACTCTTTCTTCATTTAAAATAGCATTAACTAAACTACTTTTTCCAACATTTGGTCTACCAATAACACTAAATTTTATTGAATCATCATCTTCTTCAATTACTTCTTTAAAATCTTTAGTTATTTCTTTTAACAATTCATAAATTCCCTCATTTTGTTCAGAACTTATATTTATATAGTTATCAAATCCTAATTCATAAAAATCATATATATTGTCTTTAGCTAATTTACTATCTATTTTGTTAATAGCTACTATTATTTTTTTTCCTGATTTTAATAGCATGTCCTTAACTACTAAGTCATTAGTTGTTATTCCTTCTTTAGCATCTACTACAAAAACAATAACATCAGCTTCGTTAATTGCTATTTCAGCTTGAACTTTTATTTCATCATTAAATTTTTCATCACTAATATCAATACCACCAGTATCGATCAAATGAAAAGAATAATTTTCAAACTTAACGTTGCCATATAATCTATCTCTTGTAATACCTGGAATGTCTTCTATTATAGCCATTTTTGATCCAACAAGTCTATTAAATAATGTACTTTTACCAACATTTGGTCTTCCAACTAATGCTACAACTGATTTTTTCATAATTTCACCTTCTTACTGTTTCTTAAAATATATTTTATCTTCTCACCATATATAATATTTGAATATTCCAATATTTTATTTAAAATATTATTATCTTTCACTTGTATATATAGTTTATCTTTTAATTTATATATATTTGAATTATTTATTATACTTTTATTTAAATATTCATAATCTATTTCATATAAAAATACATTATCATTTAGTTTAACTTCCATATCTATTTGATTAAAATAATTATAATAATCTAAATCTTCATTTTCTATCTCTATAACGCTACCATAAAATTTATCTATATAGATATTGATACTATAATAACCATTTAATTCTATATGATAATCTTCTTTAAATTTAATAAATAATTTTTTAAAATAGTTCTCCAAATTAATTTGTTTAAAATTAATTCTTTTATATAAAAAAACAATAATTTTATTATCTTTACTGATTAATTTCAATTTAACCACCTAAAATAGTTTATGAAATAATTAATAAAATGTCAATTACATTGTTCTTTCTATTTTTTGATATATTTCATCTTTACCTATTTTTGTAACATTACTAAACATTACAAATTCATCACCTACTACTAAATCTAAATCTTCTAATAAAATATTTCTTTGTTGTTGCTGTTTAGTAATTGGAATTTTATCTACTTTAGTTGCTACTATAGTAACAGGTAATTTATAATATTTTAAAAAGTTATACATCATTATATCGTCATTTGATAATTTATGTCTAAAGTCTACTAACATAAAAACTTGTTTTAAATTTTTTCTATTAGTTAAATAGTCTTCCATCATAAGACCAAATTTTTTTTGTTTTTTCTTATTTACTTGAGCATAACCATATCCAGGAGCATCTACTAAATAATATTGCTCATTAACTAGATAAAAATTAATTGTTTGCGTCTTACCAGGTGTAGCAGATGTACGAGCATAATTTTTTCTATTAATTAATGTATTTATAAAACTACTTTTACCAACATTAGAACGTCCAACTAATAAAAATTCCGGTTTATTATCTGTTGGATATTGGCTACGTCTAACTGCACTGATTGATAAATTAACTGAACTAATTTTCATTTAAATTCACCTCTTAAGTAAAATAATTATAACATTAAGTTAAATAAAAGTCAAAAAAACTATCTAGATTTCATTACTTCTAAATAGTTTAATCCAAATTTAACTTTATCTGTTACAAATTTACCGGTTTGAGAATCAAAAGCAAATTCACCAGAAGTAGTTTTCTCATCATAATTTACAAAATTATCTGGAATTTTACTAATATCGAAAGGTTCAAAATTAGCATTTTTAGTTTTAAATTCTCTAAAAAAAGCGTTCAATCTTCTTTTTATACCATAAGGATCATTTTCTCTTGAATAAAAACCAGGAATAATTAAATATTGAAAGTTATTTTCTTTTTCAAAATCTATTAAAGACAATAATTTCATTAAAGTTGATTGCCAATCTGTTGATAAATGAGCAACCAGTGCCGTTTTATTATTTTCATCGTATAAAAGCAAACCAAAACATGTTGCTAAAGCTTGAGTTCCAACAATTGGTTTTTCTTCATTTGAAATTACTGCTTCATTCATACTAGCCATTTTAAAAAGATAAGTTAAATCATCCATTATATTCTCTCCTTAAAAACATATTTGGTGGAGTCGAGGGGAATTGCACCCCTGTCCGAAAATATAAAGATTAAAGTTCTACAAGTTTAGATAATTTGTTAATGTCCTAAATAATAATAAATCATCAAAATTTTATTTAGTAATTTCCATATTTATTCATCAATAATTCTAGAAAAAAATTATTAACATAACTCACTAATCGAGCCTCTTTTATATTCCGTGAGTAAAAATATAAAGAAGCAGCCTTCTAATATATTAAGCGAAAGCTAATTGATTTCTGTTTCCAGTTATTTTTAAATTTGGATGTATCGTATACCTTACGACTTGCCCTTTAAAAATTATTATTTTCGTCGAATCTAAGCGACCCCATGCGGTATAAATTATACCACAATTTTATTTTTTTGTAAAATTTAATATTTTTTGTTAATTTAAATTTGAAGTGCAACTTTTTAATTAAAAAATTTAATATTTTTTTGTTTTAGGCTTTATTTCATCAATTGAAGGATTTTCAATCAAAACAAACATATTACTAAATCCTAATTTTTTTAGTTGTTCATTTAAAAGTCCTATATCATTTATGTTAAGAGACTCTTCCTCAAAAATTTGAATATGTTTAATATAAGTAAGTAGTGCTTGATTAAAATCATTTTCAATAGTAAAATTATTGATAAAATCACAAACAAGTGTATATTCTTCTAAATATTTTTTTAAATGTATATCAAATAATTTACTACCAAATGGTATTCTTGAAAAAACTTTAATAGATTCAATAATTTTTTTCAAAATACTTAAAGCATATTTAGCATAATTATATAAATGACAATCAATAATTTTATTTAAAATATCATCTTGCAATTCAAAATATTTTAAATTTTTACTTTTATATAATTCTTCTAATTCCGCCACTTTATCAAAATAAAGTATTCCTGCATTAACAATATAGCAATCACCAATTTGTTCTATAATATTTAAATAATATTCTATTTTATTTGTCAAAATATTAGTTTTGATTTTAAATTCATTTCTATTTTCAATTTCTAAATTTTCCATATTTCCCCCTAATAATTTTTTAAATCTTTAGCTATTTGTCTTTCAATATCCTTTTTCTTTATAGATTCTCTTTTATCATAATTTTTTTTACCTTTAGCTAGTCCTATTAATAATTTTGCCTTATTACCTTTAAAGTATAATTTGATTGGTACTAAGGTAAAACCTTCAATTTCTAACTTATCTCTCAACTTTAAAATTTCTTTTTTATGCATTAATAGTTTTCTTGTTCTAGTTTCTTCATGATTAAATCTATTTCCTTGTTCATACTGGCTGATATGCATATTAAGAATAAATATTTCATTATTCTTAATAATTGCATAACTATCTTTTAAATTACATTTTCCTAATCTTATTGATTTAATTTCTGTTCCAGTTAAAACAATACCTGCTTCAAATGTATCAATTATTTCATAATCAAAATTAACTTTCCTGTTTTGTATCTCCATCTCTTACCACCTCAAAGTCAATTGTTCTTTTTTCTTTATCAGCAGATACAACTCTTACTTTAATACTATCTCCTAATCTAAATCCACGTTTATCTTTATTGCCTCTTACTGTAAAGGTTGTCTCATCATAAGTATAATAGTCACCTTTAATACTATCTAATCTAATTAATCCTTCAATTAAATTAGGAAGCTCAACAAACATACCAAATGGCATAACTGAACTAATAATACCTTCATATTCTTCACCAATATGATCCATCATATATTCGGCTTTTTTCATATCATCAACAGCACGTTCACATTCAATACTTCTTCTTTCCATATTAGATGTATGTTCAGCAACAAAAGGTAACTCTCTTTCATAAAAGTTAATTGTTTCATTATTAATATTATTATCAAATATATATGTATGTAGTAATCTATGAACTGTTGTATCTGGATATCTTCTAATTGGAGATGTAAAATGAGTATAACATTTACTAGCAATACCAAAATGTCCTATATTATTTGTATCATATATGGCTTTTTGCATACTTCTTAATAATAAAGCTGACAATAAATGAAATTCTTTTTTATCTTTTAATTGCTTTAATATATTTTGCATAGTTTTAGGAGTTAATTTATGTAAATCTTCTTTTACTTTATAACCTAAAATATTTAAAAATCTCATAAAATTATTAATTTTTTCTTCATTTGGTTCTCCATGAATACGATAAATAAAAGGTAATTCCATATAATAGATATGAGTAGCTACTGTTTCATTAGCAACTATCATAAAGTCTTCAATTAACTTTTCTCCTTCTCCACGATATCTTAATGTAACATCTATAGCTTTTCCTTTATCATCTACAATTATCTTAGATTCATCAATATCAAAATCAATATAACCTCTATTTTCTTTATTTTTACGTAGGATATGCGCTAATTCTAACATTAATCTTAATTTTTCTTCATAATCTTCGTATCCTTCTGGTACTATATTTTCTTCTAATATTTTATTAACATTTTTATATGTCATTTGTTTTCTAGATTTAATAACAGTTTGTAAAATATCATAATCTACAACATTACCATTTTTATCTATTTCCATAATACATGATACTGCTAATCTATCTACATTAGGATTTAAAGAACAAATACCATTAGATAATTTATGAGGTAACATTGGTATTACTCTATCTGCTAAATAAACACTAGTTCCTCGATCAAATGCTTCACTATCTAGTGATGTGTTTGGTCTTACATAGTAGCTTACATCAGCAATATGAACACCTAATTTATAATTGTCTCCAACTTTTTCAATTGATATCGCATCATCAATGTCTTTAGTATCATCACCATCAATAGTAAATATCATTTCATTTCTTAAATCAGTTCGTCCAACTAAATCTTTTTCTAAAACTTCATCAGGTAAATTATCTACTTCCTTCATTGTTTCATCACTAAAAGTATCAGGAATACCCATTTCATTAGTAATAGATAAAATATCAACACCAGGATCATTTTTATGACCTAATATTTTAATAACTTCTCCTTTATAATTATTATCTTTTAATTTATTAGTTATTTTTACTAAAACCTTATGTCCTGGCATAGCACCCATAGTTTTATCTAATTTAATAGTTATTTTTACTCTTTCATCATCTAAATCTACATAAGGAACATTCTTATTAAAATATACTTCTCCTACCATTTGTTTAAATTTACGATCAACTATTTTAACTATTCTACCTTCTAAATCAATACCTTTTGGTGAAGTTATTTCTACTACTACTCTATCCCCATGAATTGCGCCATTCATATTAGTTGGTGCAATGAAAACATCATCATCACCATCAATATCAACAAAACCATATCCTTTTTTATTAGCTATCATTGTTCCTAGTTTTAAATGACTATTAGTAAATAATAAATAATTATTTTTTTTAGTTCTATATATTTTTAAACTATCTTCCATTTCATTTAACACTTTTAATAATTGTTTTAATTCATCTACTGAATTAAAACCTAATCCGTCATTAATTTCAGTAACTGATAAAGCTTTGTCACTATTTTTTAATAATTCTATAATTTTTTCTTCCATAAAGTCCTCCTACAAATTATCTATCAAAAATCTAATCAATAATTTTTTATTTTTATATTCAAATATAAAACTTAATATAAACAATATATTACCAAACAAAGTAATAATAATATCATTCATTGTATCATAGACACCAGTTGCTTTTCTTTGCATGTCACCATTAAATAAATTATCTACCATAAATTCAAATATTTCCCATAGTCCTGAAGTAGCTAAAGAAAATATAAAAATAAACAAACAACTAAATATTAAATTATCAAACTTTTTAAATTTTTTTAATATTAAAATTGCTAGTATACTTGATAAAAATCCCCATATAAAATGTGAAAAATTATCATACCAATAAATAGTTCTAAAAAAATGTAATTGACATCCTAAAAATAAAGCTATAAAACTAAATATTAAATATAAAAAAGTAACAATTGGTTTTAATTTTAATATAAAAGGAATTATTACAACTAAACTAAATAATAATATTGTTATATCTTTATTAATAATTGTAAACAAAAGTGAAATAAAACAAAATACAAAAGAAATTAATATATTTATTTTATTCAACATCTATTTTCTCCATTTCTACTTGATTAATTGAATTAAATCTTTTTGTTATTTTATCGGTTGTTGTATGTATATCTTTAACATCTTTACTTACGGTTTCAATACTTCGATATAATTTATCCCATCTTTCTTTATATCTATTGAATTCATTACTTAACAATTTTAATTCATTATGTATTACTGTAGCATATTTATCTCTTTCCATATTTTTAATTATTACTTGAATAGTAGTTAAAGTACTAATTAAAGTTGTTGGACTAGTAATCCACACTCTTTTTTTATAAGCGTATTCTATTATATCAGAATGATGAGCATTAACTTCTGCGAAAATTGCTTCAGCAGGCAAAAATAAAATTGCTTGATCTGACGTAATACCATCAATAATATATTTATTGGCTATCGCATCAATATGTTTTTTCATATCATTTCTAAATAACTTTTCTGCTTGTTCTCTAATACTTATTTCATTTTTTTTATCCACCATTATTTGATAATGTTCTAAAGGAAATTTTGAATCTATTGCAATTGTTCCTAATGGTTGTGGCGCAAATAAGACACAATCAGCTATTGTATCATTATTAAATTTATATTGCATCTGATATATTTTATCGTTATCACCAAATATATTATACATAATGTTTTTTAAATTAACTTCACCAAATATTCCTCTTGTTTTTTTATCAGTTAAAATACTTTGTAAAGATATAATATCACTAGATAAATTATCTATTTTCTTTTGTGCCTCATCTATTTTAGATAATCTTTCTAAAACATTAGTAAAAGTCTTATTAGTTTTTTCAAAATTTTCATCTAATCTTTCATTAACTTTATTATTAATTAAAGTTAATTTATTGTCTAATTTATCATTTAATTTATCAAAATCATTAGTTAAATCTTTACTAAAAGATGATTTAAATTCACTAACTTCTTTTACCACATTTGTTTCTAACTTACCTAATCTTTCAGTTATATTTGATTCATTAATATTTTTTGATAAAGATAATATACAAACTATTAATATTATTATCAATAAAATTATTATTATATATTCCATACAATCACCACTTTAATTATACCATATTTTTATAAAAAAAGCCTTATATTAATTATAAGACTTATTTTTCTAATAACCATCCTTCATAGCCTTTAATAACATTATATACTTTATATCCTTTTACTGCCAAAATGTTACAAACTTTTAAACTATTTTTACCATATTGACAATATATATAATATTCTTCATTTTTATTTAAATACTTTTCAGGATTTTTTAATAATAATATATAAGGTATATTTATAGCACCATTTATATGGTTATCATTATATTTTTCAATACTTCTAATATCAATAATGTTTATATTATTTTTATTTAATAATTCCTTTATTGAAATATTTAATCCCATATAACCACCTTAATACATTATATGTATTAAGTAATAATTAATAAAGGTAATTAAACTAATCTTCATCATTAAAGAAATCATCAAAAAATTGATCGTCAGTAACACCATTAATTACTTTATTATCTTCTTCTTCTAATTCAATTTTTGGTTCAATCTTATTTACAACTTCTTTATTATTAGAATTTGAAACGTTTTCTTTTACAACAGTATTTTCTTTTGTTGTAATATCTTTAATATTATTTGTCTGTGTAATTTTTTCAACACTTTTTTGTTCAACTTTTGGTAATTCTTTAGTTTCTTTTTTGTCTTTCAATTGTTCTTGTTTTTCTTGTTCTTCTAACTCAGCAATTTTAGCATCAATTCTCTTTACTAATGAATCTATATCAAAAGAATCATTTTTTTCTGAATTAGGAACTGGTTTTGCAAATGAAGAACCGCCAGGCATTGAAGAGTTCATTGGATTGAAAGAATTCATCATTTCATTCAATTTTGATTCTCTTTTTTTATCTACATAAGCTTTTATATCGAATAATTTGATTTCTTGTTTTTCTCTATTTGGATAAGTAGCTTTAGGATATGATTTACCCCAACCACCTTCCTTTTGAATTTTCCAATCTGGAACAACTTTTGTTTTAAATGGCATTGATCTAATTCTCAAAACAATTATTGTATTTTCAGGTAATCTTTGTAAATCACTAACGGTAACTAAAGGTGTGCTAGCTGTTTTATCTTTTTCTTTTGATTTTACTTCACCACATAATTTACTTATTTCTTCTAATGAAGCCAATTCACTACTAATAAGATAAACAATATTACCACAGTTACCTTTTATTGTTTCACCATTTTCTTTGCCATAAACTTGATATAATTGTGCAAAGTTTTGAATAATAAATGTAAATCTTATATTTCTACTTCTTGCAGCAGTAACCATTGTTGTTACATCTTTTAGTGGTGGCATATTAGCAAATTCATCTAGTATAAAGTTAGTTTTAAATGGTAATTTACCACCAGACTCTTGTGCCACATCAATTAACGTTTCATAACATTGTTTAATAAAAATTGTAACTAAAGAGTGATAAGTTTTCTTTTCATCTTGAATAACTAAGAAAACCGCTGTTTTCTTTCTACCAATATCTTTTAAATCAAAATCACTATGGCTTAACATTTCAGATAAATTTTCTCTTGATGAAAACAATTTTATTTTTTGTTTAAAAACTGATAAAATACTACTTTTTGTATCATTAGGAGCCATAATAGTAGATGAAACATTAATATATGCTGGACTTGATTTATCTTTATATCCAAAATATTCTTTTATATAAGTACTATTACCAATTTTTTCTTCACCTACTGTTGTCATTAAATTAATAGTATTTAAATTTATTTCTTCTTCTTTAGCATCTTCAAATAAAGCTAATGCTAAACCTGTAAAATAGTCAGCTGATGTTTTTTCCCAGAAAGGATCTTGACTTTGTGCTTTATCATCATAAAGAATATTCATAGCTAAGTCATCTAATAATTCGTTTGCTTTATCTTTATTACCACTTTTATACAATTGATAAGGTAAACCTAATGGATTCCATGCACTACCTTTCTGTGGATCACGAAAATTTAATAATACAATGTTATATCCTTTTTCTCTTAACATTTCTGCATTATTTTCGTAAATTTCACCTTTAGGGTCAGTAATAATCATTGATTCACCTTTTTTAGCTAATATTCTAACCATTGGCTGAACCATTGTTTGCGTTTTACCAGCACCAGTAGAACCTAAAATAAGATTATGATATTCTCCACCATCAACCCAAATTTCTTTACCATTATTTATTAATGGAATACCTGCATATTCACTAGTTTCTTGATTTGGTAAAACTTTATAAATTTTATCTTGTTTTTTAAATTCTTTTTCCTCACACCATCTAGAATAGCCTTTTTCTTCCTTTACACCAGTTGTAAAACCAAATCCTTTATCTCTTTCAAAAAAATGTGAAGAAACACTAGTTATTATAAAAATAAGGGCAAAAATATAACCTACAATAGTTGGAACAATATATTCTTTTGAAAATGCAGGAATTGGATTAAACCCATGAAATGTTGCATTACTCGCAAAACTACCTAAATTTAAAACTGCAATTGCGACAAAATATAATAATACTATGGCAAAAATTACAAAAATTAAATAATCTTTAGCACTAGCTTTAAATTTTAATTTCATTATGTTCACCTCATAACTATAAATAAGTATATCACATTATTTAATCAATTTCATTATTTTTTTTAATTTTAATATAAATATATAAAGATGTCATTAATATAAATAAAATGATTCCTCCTATTATTATTATTGAAATTAAATTATTTTGAATATAATCCAATATCATAACATCGTATCTAACTTTAGGTCCTATTTTAAAATACAAATTATCTTTAGTTGTATTTTTATTAACTATCCAAGTATATATATTACTTTTTTTATCTACTTTATCAGCATTATGATTTACTATTTCATTATAAAATTTTATATTAATTGTATATGTATTATTTTTTGAGTCTTCTGAAACAATTTCATCATTTTTAATACTCTCTAAAAATTGATTTTTTGAAGTTTCAAATTTAGTATAACTACCTATTCTTTCTATAGTAGCATTATTAAACATATTTTTAAAAGAAACAGATGCTACATAATCATCTAAATTTGAATATTTTCTAGTCACAATAAAACTAGATATTTTATTATCAGATTTTGTATTAACCTTATAGTTTTCATAGCCAGAATTTTGTAAATACAAATTAGAATAATAATCTAAATATTCCTCTTTAGACATTGAACTATTTTCAATTGTCTTATTATCAACATATATATATATTTTCTCTTTAACTTCCTCTTTATTTGTTATAGTTAAATCATACTTAACATCACATCCTGTTAATAAAATTAATACTGCTAAAATAAATATTTTTTTCATATTACCTCCTAGTTACAACTTGGACAACCAGATTCTTCGATACATTGTTGTTCTGAAGCATATAATGCGCCTCCAACCATTCCACTTAATTGAACATTTTTAAAATAAGAAACAGGATCTTCTTTAACTTTATTATTGTTTTCATAATGATAAATTTCAATGTGTAAATGGTTTCCAGTTGATTCACCAGTTGAACCAACATTGCCTATCTTTTGTCCAGCCTTTACATGTTCTCCAACACTTACCAACGTTGAAGGTCTAATTTGATGAGCATATAAACTATAATATTCATATTTATTAGTAGTAGCATCATAATTGCCATGACCTATCACAACATAATTCCCATATGAATAATGATTTGGTACATTTTGTACTACTACTCCATCAGCAATTGAATAAATATTAGCATCAGCAGGAGCAGATATATCCGTTCCACCATGAGTCCTGCAACAATTATCAATTGGATGTACACGCCATCCAAAAGCAGATGTAACATTATTATTATTTAAATCCAAAGGATATCCTACCGATGAAACGTTTATTTCTTCAATATTACCTTTATAAAAATAATTAAGTACTTGTTGATAACTGCTACCATTTTCTATCATAGTATTAGCTACCGCTTGATCCATTATATTTGTAGAAGAATTACAAGTTTCATTAACACAACTAGATCTATATTGTGTAACTACAAAAGATTCATTTTCAATAACAAATTCTGAAAAAGTACTATCTATAGCAACTTTAATTTTTTTTAATGTTTCAACATCATCTAATGGTTTTTGATAATAATTCCCATTTTCATCCGGGCCACTAACGATAGTATCATGATTATCATCATCACCATCTTCCATACTATGACATCCTTCTGCCACACTACAATATACCTGATTCATCGCACAACTTTTAATACGCAAATTGGTTGGTAAAGCGTTTACATCTGCATTATTTATGGCATACAAATAATTTTTTACCACAACTGCCATCAATTTTAAAAATTCTTCTGATCTACCAGTAGCAAATCCTTCAACATATAATACTCCTTGTATATAATCATATAAAGAAACTTCTTCCATTACAAGTCCATTATTACAATCTAGTATAGTTACTGTAGTATTATTTATAGCGAAATAATCGGATGTGTTTTCTGTCCCAGAAATATATTCATAAAACTCAACCCTAGAAAAAATTTCATCAATTACATTTTTTATTTCTATATTAATTTCTTCGCCTTGTTTATTATCAAAATAAAAATATCTTATAAAGTATGTTTCTAAATATTCTTTATATTTATTAAGATTGACTTTCCAATATTTTTTTTCTATTTTATCTTCTATTTCTTCATCATCACAATCAACTTCATCATCATTTTCATCATAACATTTTATTTCTTCAAAAACCATATTTTGAGCTAATTTAGAGACCATTTTTTTGCTTTTTTTGAAATTAATCATATTTGAAGATGGTAATTCTTCAACATTTTCAATATCTTCTTCAATATCTTCAAGAGTTATCAATGGATCAGAATATGTTAATGTTGCTATTATTAATGATGTATTTAATTCTACATTCTTCTCTTTTTTATATTTATCATGAACTTTATCTACTTCATCATAAAAATCATTTTTTTCAATTTCATAGCATTCCTCATCAGTACACCATCCTCTTAATGTTACAAAATTTCCTACTTTTTCAAAAAATGAAGAAGTTTTTCCTAATAAAGAATCCATATAAAAAAGCGGAGAAATAATTATACTTATAACAGCAATAATTATTAAAAATACAAAACATCCACTTAATAAACCTGGAACTAGGGTTAAAAATTTAGTTATTTGTTTTGATAATTCAATTGAACCATTAACACTATTTTTTTCATCATTTGGTTTACTATCTTGTTGATTTTTTAAATTTTTTCTTGCTTTTAGTAAATTAAATGGATTACCAGGTGCTATTGTAGAGTTATCAGCTGCTTGATTTATTATTTTATCTCCCACTTCAGTTTTGGATAATTCTTCAACTACTTGTCCCCCTACACCAGGTGCATAAGCATCCCCAATTTTTTTAAAAGTTTCTTTAGCCAATTTTTTTTTATAATTTTTTATTGGGCCATTACCTGAATTCGAACTTCCATTTTGATTTTTTTTATAAAAATTACCTTCACTAGATTGATTATTATTATTGTTTAAATTATTTTGATTATCAATTGGATTTGGTGATGCCGAAAAATTCCCTTCATCAGGAATTCTTCGTTGAAATTTTTGTGGATCATATCCATTATTTGGTTTATTATTCATTTACATCACCACCAATTAATTATAATCCGCCACCACTTCCAAATGAATCTAATTCTTGTTCAGTAGCAATAACATTTATTCTCATTCTTCTACTGCCACATACAAATAATGCTTCACCTTGGTTGTAACGTTTTATACTCTCTTTTTCATTATCATTTAAATCTATTAATTTAGATAAATCCTCAACTGCTTGTTTTTTTAATCCCATAACTAAATAATAAGAAGCATTGTCAAATATAGCTTTTCCTTGAGTTATAACTGAAGGATCACTAAAATCTGAAGGTTGTTGAGTAATTATTATAGTGCCAGTATTATACTTTCTAGCACGTCTTTGAATTTGTCCTAAAAAATCTGCACCTAATATATTATTGCCAGAAATTAAAACGTGAGCTTCATCAACAGTTAAAACCGTATTTATATTTGGATTCAAAGTTAAACTCCAAGCATATTTTAAAACATTAAAGAATAAAGCATTCCTAATATTTTTATCACTATTCATTAATTCTTTAATATTAAATACAACAAAATTACTTTGAGGTTGAATAGTCGTATGACCATCAAAATAATATCTCAATTCTTTTACTAAAGGGCGTATTTTTAATTCCAATTTTTCTAATATATCTTTTTCGTGTGTTTTTTCTGGAATAGATAATAATTTACCTCTAATTGTTGCATAAATATCTTTAAAAGTTGGATAATCTTTAGACGTTAACTTAGAAAAATCAGTAGTAAAATCTATTCCAAATCTTCTATAAGTATCTTGGGCTATTTCACTAAATACATTAATTACATCTTCTTCTGTACTAGGATCATAATATTTAATAAATGCTTTTAAAGATTGTAAAGTTCTTGTTAAAACAGTGTACCCTAATCCTTGTTTGATTTCTTCTTCATCAGCATCCATTATAATTTCAAGTGGATTTATCATACCGAATTCTCCACCTTTTCCTAAATCAATGAAATCTCCACCATATAATCTTGCCATGTCTTCAAATTCACCTTCTGGATCTATTATTACAATCTGATTATCATTTCTTATATGAGTTCTAATCAATAGTTTAGCAGCAGTAGATTTACCAGAACCAGATGTACCTAAAACAATTATATTGGCATTATTTCTATTATGTTCTTTCTTTATTTGATATAAAAATTGGTTAAACAATATAACTCCACCAGAAAAATCAACACCTAATAAGCACGATAATCCTGGATCTTTTATACTATCAAATATAAATGGAAACATAGCGGCAATTGTAGGTGCAGGAATAGGAGTACCTATTCTATTTTCAATTGATTGATTAGGATAAATAGGTAAAATTGATTTTAAAACTCTTTCTTGTTCAAATCTTAAAGGAAAAGCTTTCATTTCCATTGCTTCTAAATAACTTTTTACTTGTAATTTTTTTGCTATTAATTCTTCTTCTGAATTAGCTGTAACCATTACATGCATTTGAAAATCATATATTTTAGATTGTGTACTAACTAATTGTGAAATAAAATATTCTAATGATTCATAATCTTGTCTTATTCTTTCTTGAATAGTTTTATCGTTTTCTTCTTGATATCTAGCTTTTAAATCAGCTATTTCCTTATTTAACATTCTTTGAATAACACTAAAAGGAAGTGGAATATGTTTTATAACAACTTTAACTCCTGACATACTAGTTAAATTAGCTAAATAACCAGGAGAAATAAATTTTGGATATGAAACTACTGTTAAAATAGTAGCATATTTGTCACTTATAACAAAATCACTTGATCTAAATTCTAAGCCCTTAGGAGCTATTTGACTTTTTATATCCATTATCCTAACACCGTCCCAAAAGTAGTAGTAGTACCACCATTTAAAAAGTTATCCAAAATCATTCTTAAATCATCATTAGTAGTTTGATATGCAACTAATCCAGCGCCAGCAAAAGTATTGATTAAGTTTCTTATTCTTTTTTGAATTAAATCATCTTTTTTTTCTCTAAATAATAAGAAATATTCTGTATCAACTATATTATTATTCATAAACATATTACCTTTATTAATATCTTCCATTATTAATTTTCTTTTAACCGGACTACTAACATTATTATATAATAATTCTAATTGAGATAAATATATATTAATATCAACAGGTCTATCAGCAGCTATTATCCAAAATTCATAATCAATAGTATTATAAACAGTTCTTAAATTAGAAATAATGCTATCTTGCGTATTTTGATCAAGAATAAATATGTTTCTTGGCATTATTTTTACTCCTGTAACCTTTAAACCATTATCTAAAATTATATAGCCATTTTTTATTTCTTTTACCGGAATATCATCATTTGTATATCTATTTCTTTTCTTCGCCATGAGGAAAACACCAACCCTTCCATTTAAACTTTCTTTGATTCATATAAAAACCTATTGCCGAAGCTATTAACGTTCTCATATTGTAATAATTAGGAACCGGCATTACTAGGAATCCAGTTATTAATGCCGGTAATAATGCTATTATGGCAAACGTAATTTGTTCAACTGGTAGAAGTAATAACAATAATAATGTTAAACCCACACCAATACCAAATAATATTAAATCAAATGTTGTAAACAATCCTAAAATTAACATTGATTTTTTAGCGTTTGCTGGTATTAAATAATTATTCATCTAGTATCACACCCTTTTATTTTTTATTCCAATTACTATCATTTCCGATTATTATTCCTGAACTAGTATATTGTTCACCTTTATGAACATTTACAGTACCACCATTTTGAGTTTGCACTTGACCACTGCTTGTAGCAGTATTTATAGTTGTCCCTGTTGATGAACCTGATGAATTATCAGAAGTTGATAATTCAACAGTAACTTTAGGTTGCGCTCCACTCATTATTGCACTTGCTGCACCTCTAGCGGCATCAACATCTGTTTTTGGTGAATCATCAATGTGATATAATCTCTTAATATCCTTAATTTGATCATCAAGTGAACTAATATTTTTAGCATATTTTCCATAAAGAGATCTATTATCTTCTATTGCTTTATTTAATTTATTCTTGTCTTCTTCAGTTGTAGCTTTAGCAAGTTGATCATAGAATGTTTGTAGCTGAGCATCTAATTTTGCTTGTTCACCTTGTATTGCATACTTACTTTTCTTTAAATTATCTATTTCATCTTTACCAGAATTCTTTCCGAATTCTTTCCATGGACTATATACCGAATAATCTTTTCCAGTTATTTCTTTAAATCCAGCTTGCATACCAGTATGAAGTGCTCTAGGACTTTTTCCTTTGTCGTCTCCCATTAGAGGAACTTTTCCTTTTATTTCTCTTCCAGCTCCCATCATACCTTGAATCAAACCTCTACCGGCATGTCCAGCTTGTACACCTGCTTTATATCCTGTATAAGCTCCACCTGCTAAAGCAGCAGCAGTTGTAACACCAGCTCCAACCAAAGGTGTTTGACGCAATTTATTCATAGGATTCAAAGTAAACTTATCATCCATTTTAATTCCTGTTAAATCTTGAATTAATTGAGGTAATTGTTTAGCAAATAATAATGCTCCTAAAATTATAAATACTTTTACAAATACATTAACTTCAGCTGGTAATCCTGTTGTTGCGTCAACAAATTTTAAATCAATAACTTGAGTTATAACAAAAATAGCAAAATAAATAGCAAGTAATCTTATAAATAAATCTAAATATGTCCCTATAGTTGTTTTAACCCATTTGTCAAATGTTTCTTTACCTTTTTTAGGATCAATTCTAGAAATAATTGGGACTGGAGCAATCATACGTAAGAAACCCAATTTTACACTTCTAAGTGCAACATCAAAACAAAAGACAATCAATAATAATAGTAAAGCCACACCTGCTAATGTTGAAATTATAGGAATATAATACATAACATATTCATCGTTTGAATCTTTCAAATGCAATAAATCATAATCCATATATACATTTATACTTTGCGAATTGAATGAATTATTTAAGATATTTTTTAAATTATCATAATCACTACCTATTCCTAATTTGCAAGAATCAGTATCTTTAAGCAATCCATTTTCATTTACGCAATCAGAATATTTGTCATAATCAAAATGATAAAATGCCTTAAATGTTTCATACGCCATAACATTTCCAGCATTGGCAGTAACATTTGGATTTACACTAGTAGTTGAAAATATTTTTCCTAAAATATTATCTCTTAAAATTATTTGTTGGATTTCCATTGCTTGAGAGAATAACCAAGGTGTAGCAATTAACAAAGTAAGAGTAATAATAACATTACTAATTAATTTACTAAAACCTTTACTTTTGTCTAAAAATGCGTCTGGATCAACTATATAAGTTAAGATTGAAAACGATACTTTGAATAGCATAAAAATACCTAAAAGTCCATAAACTTTTGAGGCAAAAGTATCAAAAATATCTTCTGTAAAAATAGTAGTATTAGCTATATCAACCAAAAGATTATAAATAGTTGGAACAAAGCCATAAAATAATTTATCAAGCCAAAACGATATGAAACGTAAAATTGTCTCTAACCATCCCATATGAACACCTCATTTATTAACGAATTTCTCAATCTTATATAATTATATCATAAAAAAAAAAGATAATAAACAATTTATTAATCTTTTTTTATCTTTGTACGCAATTGCTATTAGATTCACTATAATTAATAAAGCAATCAACACAACCCCAAATATTACCATCATTGTCGTTAGCAACTAAATTAAACACGATTTGAACGATAAATACTATTAAGAAAACAACAACTGCGGCAATTAATCTCTTTATAAAAGTTTGTTGACCCTTTTTAATTTCATCTTCTTTTTGAGCCATTACAGCTTTACCTAAATCTAACATACCAAAAACAATTAATAAAATTGGAACAACAATTTTAATTATTGTTATACCAGTTGTAACTAATTTAGGAATCATTTCATTCATAACTATGGTTCCATCACCACAAGTAACATCTAATAAAAACATGCAATATCCTCCCATCTACATATATAATACTATATATTCTTTTAATTGTCAATTCACTATTGTACAATTACCGTTAACAAAACAGTCAACACAATTCCACATATTCTGATTTTCATTTTTTGGAGCAACAAATCCTATTATTATTTCAACAAATAAAAACACTAAAAATACTAAAGCTCCTATTGCTAGCCTTCTAATAAAAGTTTGTTGTCCTTTTTTAATATCATCTTCTTTTTGAGCTATAACAGCTTTCAAAAAATCCAACATGCCAAATATTATTATAATTATTGGTGTAGCAATTTGTAATATTATAAATACAATTCTAACAATTTGTGGTGCAATATAAGGTATAAAACTATCACCGCATTGAATTTTTTGATAACTTGCAGCTTGAACAAATGTAGTTGAATAAATAAATAGAAAGATAAAACTTAAACAATAACATAATTTTTTCATTTTTTCACCTAAAATAATCCTAAGATTTTTTTCCTTTTTTCGCCTTCTTCAGTTTGTTGTCTTAAAAATCCTAATTTAGCTAAAAAAGTATCCATAATCAATATATTTGAATCATGTTCATTTAATGGTGGCATATTAAAGAAAAATTTTGCTCTTGCTTCATATTGTAATTCTAAAACATCTTTAGAACTTAATAAACTTTGATTTAAAATTATTTTTCTACCTTCTAATTGTTTGAAAACATTTCTATTTATGTGTATTAATCTATTTAATTTAATTATTGAAGGTTCAACCAAATATATAATTTCTTGTACTAATCCTAAAGCTACTGGGCTCTTGTTAACATCAATAATAATAGCATCTCTATCATTATTTTTTTCAATGAAATTTCCTAGTTCTTTACTTGAAATGCTAAACAAACTTTTTTTATCATTAAAATAATTAAAATCATTAGAATCTACTTCTACACCAATAGCATTATAATTTTTCTTTAACTGTTTTACCATTAAATAGGTAAAAGTTGTAGCACCACTTTGATCTGTTAAATTTTTAATACCAATAACACGGCAATAATTAGCTTCTGTTCCTTGATATACAATTTGTTGCTCTTGATCATCTAATTGATGATATTGTGCAACATCACGATAACTATTTGGATTATTATATAAATAAAGAACACCTTCTGCATTTCTTGTAAAATTATAAATCCCCATTGATATTAATTTTGACAAATAACCAGGTGATGATGATTCTTCATTATCATCCAATAACAAAATCAATTTATCCATATCTAATGAAATTGACAATTTTTGTAAAGTTCTTATATCTGTGTAATCTTTTAATGCTGTAATATCTAAAATCATTCTTTGATAATAAAAATTTTTAAACATTTCAATTATTTCATCTACTGAATATTGTCCCTCAATAGATTTAATAATATCAATATTCAAATTAGACAACATATCCTTTTTTTGATTAACTATAATTACATTCATTTATCCTTCAACCTCGCTTTTTTCAAATAAAATTCTAGATTCACCATATAACGGTATTTCAATAAAACTACCTATTATAGGAAAATCAAAATGAATAAATACTCTTACCCCATAATAATATCCTTTTGATGTATGAAATTCATAAACACAATAATTATAAGAACTATTTGTATTTAATGGTTGAATAGGATTTTGAGAATCTTCAGGATTATCAACTGCCTCACACTTTTGATTAAGATCTATTTGATATCCAACCATCCTTAAATTTTCATCAATTTCTGTTTGAGCTGCACTAGTATAACCATCATATTTTTCAATAATATCTATTATTCTATTTCGCACCTTAAATCCTTTTGAATATGCAATCGATCCAATATAAAGCGCAATAAAAATACCAATAAAAATTAATACAAAATTTAAAACCATAGTAGTTCCTACTGCTTCCTTCATACTTTCCCTCCATATTCTTTTTAAATTATACTATATTTTTGTAATTTCTTCAAGTTTTTTAAAAATATAATACAAAAAAGAATCATTTTGATTCTTTAGAAGTAAACTTAAACATTCGATTAGTTTTAGTAAAAACAGGGAAATTTATAATATCTACCAATGGCAAATCTAAATTCATATATGTCAAAACACCATATATGTAATATCCATTTTTTGGTGGCTTTTTATTATCAATATATATACAATAACGATAATTTTCATTAAATGAATCTATTAAAATCATACCATTATATGTTTGTTTACAATTAGCATCTTCAACAGAATAACCTAAATTGCCTAATACTCTATCAATTTCTTTTTTGGAATAATCATTATATCCCTCATATTTTTCTAAAGTTTTAACTATTCTATTATTAACTTTAAAAGCTTTATAATAGCTTAAAGTACCAGATATAAATGCGAAAACAATAATTACAAAAATTATAACAATATTATAAATAAAAGTATGTCCGACTGGTCCGCTCATAAAAACACCTACCTTTACTAAAAATAATTATACTATATATTTTTTTTTAATGCAATCTTAAATTCCTAAATAATATTTTTTCTTTCCTTTTCTTAACACAATAATTGAATTATCAATAGCCATATCTTTAGTGATTAATTTATCTTCTAATACTTTCTCATCATTAATTGCAATGGCACCGTTATTTATAAATTCTCTTGCTTCTCTTTTAGAAGAACAAATATTATTATCTACTAATAAATCAACTAAATTTTTTTCTTCAAATTTAAAGGTTGGTACTCCTTTAAAACCAATTAATATTTCATCTTTATTTAAATTTTTAATGTTACCACTAAATAGTGCTTCGCTTATTTTAACGGCTTTCTCGTACTCATCTATTCCATGTAAAAATGTAATAACTTCTCTGGCTAGAGCTTTATGAGCTTCTCTTTTTTCAGGACATTCTAAATGTTTTTTTTCTAATTCATTAATTTCATCAATTGATAAAAACGTTAATTTTTTTAAATATTCAATTACTTTACTATCTTCAGCATTCAAGAAAAATTGATACATTTCATAACTAGATGTTTTATTGATATCTAACCATATTGCATTTCCTTCAGATTTACCAAATTTTGTTCCATCTGCTTTAGTAATCAAAGGCATAGTTAACCCATATGCTTCTTTATTTATTTTTTTTCTTATTAACTCAACCCCAGATGTAATATTTCCCCATTGATCAGAACCACCAATTTGTAATGTGCAGCCTTTGTTTTCATATAACCATAAGAAATCTAATGATTGCATAATCATGTATGAAAATTCTGTATAAGTAATTCCAATGTCTAATCTACTTTTAACAGTTTCTTTATTTAACATATAATTTAAATTGAAATATTTACCATAATCTCTTAAATAATCTATAAAATTAATATCTTTAGACCAATCATAATTATTAACAACTTCAAAACCAAATATATCTTCTACTTGTTTTCTTAACTTTTTATAATTATAATCTAATTGTTCTTTAGTTATCATTGGTCTTTCAGCAGTTGGCTTCGGATCTCCTATTAATCCTGTCGCACCACCTACTAATAAAATAGGGTTATGTCCACCTTTTTTTAATCTTGTAGCCATTGAAAAAGTTGAATAATGACCAATATGTAAACTATCACCCGTAGGATCTGTTCCTATATAAAATGTTAATCCTCCATTATTAATTTTTTCAATTAAACTTTCATCAGTAATATTTTCAATTAAACCACGCCATACTAATTCATCATATAATTTCATTTTTCATCTCTCCTATCTGTACTTCCTAATCCACCTTTTCTAATATTTGTAACATTATCATCATCCGTTATTAAATATTTAATAAATACTCCTTGACAATATGCCTTATTTTTAGAAATAATAACTTCTTTATCACCTTCATTTTGAATGGACAACCACAAATGTCCTTCATTAGATTCATTATTGTAATAATCACTTTCTATTAATCCTACTTGATTAGTTAATCTTAAATTATATTTAAATCCCAAACTACTTCGCATAATCAATAATAATGCTTCATCACTGTTAAAAACAGCTTTATATCCTGTAGGTATTTTAACTATTTCATTAGGTTTAATAATTATATCATTGATAGCATAAAAATCATATCCTGCACTATTTTTAGTTGCTCTTTTAGGTAATAAATAATTATCATATAAATTTATATCATCTTTAATATCTTTTTTGAATTGTTCAAAACTTATTTTTTCAAAATATCTCATATTAATAACCTTCTTCTAATCTCTTTTCTTGTTTTTCTATTTTTCTTAAACAAGCTTCATATATTTCTTTTTCTTCTAGATTTACTAAACTGCCTATATAAATTAAATAACTAAAAATTTTAATTACAATTTTTTCATTAACATTATCAATCAACAATGTAGAAAGTTTGAAAACATCATTTAAACATATAAGAATATCAGAAGAAAAGTCATATGTTTTAATCTTTACTTCATCAATATTTAAATAATTATAGAAATATAGACATACCATAATACAATCAGCTAATTCTTCTAATGCTTCTTCTTTTTTCATTGATTTATTAGACCAATATTTAAAACATCTAGATTCATTTGCAAATTCAGCTATTTCAACTATTAATTCAATACAATTTTTTTCAAACATTTTTTCATCATTTTTAAACTTTTCAAAAAATATGTCATCTAACCTTTTATTTTTAATATATATTTCATTCCAATTCATAAAAATCCTCCATAAAAAAATATTCATATAATAAGGACGAATATAAATCCGCGGTACCACCTTAATTTATGAATATTTCATACACTTTAATTTATAACGTAATTACCCGTTTTAACTCCCAA
>CALVSQ010000011.1 GCA_944359085.1 uncultured Bacilli bacterium
AAAAGAAAAAAATGCTTATTCAGCATTTTTGTAAGCTTCTAATATTTTATCTTGGAACATCTTACGAGTTTCTTGGTTAATTGGATGAGCTATATCACGATATTCCCCATTTGCTTTTTGACGGCTAGGCATAGCGATGAATAAACCATCATTACCTTCGATAATTCTAATATCATGAATTGCAAAACAATCATCAATTAGAACAGATGCTTTTCCTCTCATTCTTGAATTTTCTTTTTCTTCTTTACGAACTGTAACTGATGTAATTTCCATTTAAAAACCTCTCCCTTCAGTATTACAATTTAAGTATATCTTATTTTTTCCAAAATTGCAATAGTTTAATTATTTTTTTTAACTATTTGACTTTTTCAATTAACTTTTTAGGATTTTCTATTAATATTAAATTAGCAATTTCTTTTGAGTAATTTTTTTCAATTAATTTAAATAATTCTGCTTTTATTTTAAAAATATTAAACACGTCTTTATTATAAAATTTATTATTCCAGCTCACATCATCACTAGATATAAATATTTTATTAATTGGAAATTTAATTACATCAATCAAATATTTTAAATGTTTAATAAAATTTTCTTGTTTTTCTCGATAATTCATATTTTCATTATCTAGTGACACAAAATTAACATATCCAACTAAGCCAATATACCCACCTAATTTTTTTAATCTAATTAATTGTTCATCTGATAAATTTCTTTTATTATCACATAAAGATTTTACATTAGAATGAGAAGCAATTATATTAGAATATTTTTCTTTTTCTATAATATCTAAAATATCATCAAATGTTTTTTCATTAGCATGTGAAACATCAATAATCATATTTAAATCTATAGCTTTTTTTATTAATTCTTTACCTAGTTCAGTTAATCCTTTATCGCTTCTAATACCAGAACCAAATTTATTTTCTTCATTCCAAACTGGTAATATCGATCTAAGGCCTAATTTATATAAATGTTCTAATTCTAAAATATCTTTTAAATAATCACAACCTTCAATACTATATATAAAATTAATATCTTTAGAAATTACATTATTTTGTTTTAATATTTCTAAATATTCAATACTTTCTTTAAACATTTTAGTTACATCAAAATATTCAATATTTAATTGTTCTTTCATTTCTTGTTTACTCATAAAATATAAATTAACAATTCCGCCGATTACATTATTATCATATATTTTTTTTATATAATTAATATCTATATTTATTTTTTTATTAAAGACACAATAAAGTATCGTTAATAAATCATAATGCATATCATACATATTTATCCCCTAATAATTATATTACAAATTATTAGTTACATATTCTTCAATATTAAAATATTCTACTTCATTTTTCTTAAATATTGGATATTCATTATAATTTCCAATTTCATTATATTCAGTTACTTCTTTATTTTCAACTATATTTTCAAAGCAATCAATAATCGTTTTTCCATATTTAGACACAAATTCTTCTTTATTTCTAGTTGCAACATAAACTTTTAATTTAATATCTAACATATTTTTAAGTTCTAATATAAGTGGCATATTATCTATATTATCTAAATAATAAGTCATTTCTATGTTAGTATTAACCAATTGATTAATCATAATATTACCAATATTATTTAAGCCTAATTTATTAATTACAAATATAGCTGTTTTAGATTCAATATTCATTAAGTCAATATCATTACCACATAAATTATTTAATAATTGTTCTCTTAAACAATATATATTTAATTTTTGTTTCATTACTGATATAATGCTCTCTCTTGTTTCCATAGGAGCATAAACAACTGATGAACCAACTTTATAAATAATATCGTTTATATCTAAATTATTGAAATATTTTTTTATAACAAAAGTATCTTCAATGTTACGACTTCCTAAAGTAATCATAGTTTGAATACTTCCTAAATTAATTTCTTTAATACTTGCTTCTTTAAATAATATTAAGGTTAAAGCTGTAAAATAATCAGCTGCTGAATTTTCCCAAAATGGATCAATATTTGAATTATCAGTTTTAAATATTTCTAATCCTAGTTCAGCAATAGATTCAATAGCTTTATCAATATTACCATTTTTATAATAATTATATGGTGCCATTAAAGGATTAAAACTATTGCTTTTAGAAGTATCTTTTAAGTTTAATACATAAACTTTATATCCATTATCATCTAATTGTTTTTTAAATGTTTTATAATATTCTTCCTTTTCATCTAATATAAATAAATTTTCCTTATTTGCAATTGATTTTTTAAATTCATTAAATAATATTCCCCTTGTTTTTCCACTATTAATTTTTCCTATTATTAAATTTGTCATCTTTCATTCCTCCTAATATAAACTTTTAGTTTTTACATTTTTATTTG
This sequence comes from uncultured Bacilli bacterium, assembly GCA_944359085.1. GTDB lineage: Bacteria > Bacillota_I > Bacilli_A > RF39 > UBA660 > Faecisoma. The sequence continues at coordinate 2,380 of CALVSQ010000011.1, forward strand.
TTTTTTCAATTTTATTTTTACCTATTTTACCATTAACTATATTACTTCTTAATTCATCTATTTTTTTTATAGCTTCTTTTTTACTTTCTATTTCTTTTAATAATTCATTTTTCTTTTTTAAAAACAAATCATTACTAAAATTATCCCAATTATTTTTTATTTCTTCTAAAGAAAAACCAATTTCTTTTAATTCATTGATAAGTTTTAAATCATCTAATTGTTCTATAGTATAATAACGATAATTAGTAAATAAATCTACTTCTTTTGGTTTAAATAAATCAATATCATCATAATACCTAATTGTCCTTATTGATATACCTGAAACATTGGAAAAATCTCCTATTTTATACAGCATAATTATCACCTTATTTTTAGTACATTAAAATTATATCATATATATTTTAATTATGAAAGTTGTATGGTTTTCTATTTAATGTTAAAACTTTAACTTTTTGTTTAACCTTAGGTTCTTCTACTTTATTTCTTTCTATTATATTTGGTAATTCATTTAACAAGAAATTTTTCATATTTTTAAGCATAATTATTTGATCTTTTTTACTCATAGTATTCCTCCTTCTCTTAAACTATAACACTCTAGTTAAGTAGAGAGTCAATACAAAAAAACAAAATATTAAAAAAATAAGCAGTTAACATTTAATCTGCTTATTTACTAACTTTATAATACATTTGATTCTTACTGGTTGGTTTATCTGGAATAGTTAATTTAACATAGCCAGCATCAATTGCAGGATCTAAATAATTATTTCTTAAAGTTTCTTTAGATTTTATCTTTAATTTTTTCATTATTTCTTTAGAAGTCATAGGTTTATTTATTTCCATCACATTCAATAAATTATTTATATTTATTGTATTATTATCTATTGGCATTATAGATACCTCATCCAATGACTCGCTAATCATTTTTAACATAAATTCAATAAAAACATTAGAATCACCATTTACATGACATTTGGCAATAGCCTCATAATATTCTTCTTGATATTTATAAATTCTTGATTCAATAGGTAAATATTCAAATATATTTTTCCAATTATATAATATTATATTTTGCCATAATCTTGCTATTCTTCCATTACCATCACTAAAAGGATGAATAAATACAAATTCATAATGAAAAATACTTGATAATATTAAAGGATGGATATCATTATTTTCTTTCATCCAATTAAATAAATTATTCATAAGTTCATTTACTCTATCAGCAGGTGGACAAATAAATATACATTTTTCTCCATCAAATACACCTTCAGGACCTTTTCTAAATTCTCCCGATTCTTCAATTGTTAAAAACGTCATAACCCCATGTACTTTTTTCAAATCTTCTATTGAATATGGATCAACTTTAGTAAGCATTTGATAAGCATTATAAGCATTTTTAACTTCTTGGATTTCTTTTTGTGGACCTATAACAAATTTATCATTAATAACATCCATAACTTGATCGTAACTTAATTTATTATTTTCTATCGCTAATGAAGAATGAATTGAATTAATTCTATTTTGTTTTCTTAATCTAGGATTTTTATCTAAATTTAGTGAATTTAATTTTCCTATTTTTTCCATAATATCTGAAACTAAACTTAACATATTATTATTTATTTTGAATGGTGGAATATAATTATTCATAAACCTTTCACCTCATATATATTATAACATTTAATCTGTTTTTTATCAATATTATCTTACTTAAATCTTGCTTAAATCTTACTTAATTTAATGTATACTTATTACTTATAATTCTCTTTAATTATTAATAATCTATTTTAATAGTTTTAGTTATTACATCAGTATAAGTAAAAGATTTTTTACAGTTATTATTTAACTCCACCAAAAAAACATTTTCATATAATTCTTTAATAGTTACTTTATATTTTTCATACTTATTTCTACCTAAATTATATTTAATTGTCACTTCTTCCCCTATATAATCATTTAATTTACCTCTTATTTGCCCTATCATCTTGGATACCCCGTATACATTGTTCCTTTAGTAATAACACCACCTATACCATTTTTACCATACTTTGTATTTTCAATTATATCTTTTAAATCAATATCTTTTCTAACATCAGATAAACTCATTTTGGTAGCTATTATAGCTGGATCTAGAGCATGAATATTAACTCTTTTAGGAGAAGAAGCAAAATTAGCACCTGCTTTTATTAATTCTTCATAATCCGATTGGCAAGCACCAGCAATTATAATTAATTTATCATGACTTTTTTCAAATTTTCTAGCTTCTTTAATTGCTTTAACAAAATTATTACTATTTTTATAAGCACTTAAATTATTTTGACTACCTTTTTTCTTATAATAAGCATCATGACCTGTTATAACTATAATATTAGGATTATATTCTTCTAACCAATCTTTAATATATAATGGGACATTTTCTTCTGTTTCATTTATTCCCATTGCCCATATATTAGCTTCTTTATAATAATCCAAACATCTATTTAAATAATCTAAATCACTATCAATATGTAATATTTTACCAGGAATATAAAAATAATCATCTCTATTTAAATCAACATTAGGCTTTACTCTTTCTTCAAATTCTTTATCTTCTTCATCAACACTTTCAAACTTAACCAAATCATCTTCAAAACTATCAGCACATAATCTAACATTCGCACCTTTTAAATAATAAACATTATCAATTATATCTGTTATTTTAAATACTATATCATTGTTGTATGATTTTCTAGTAACTAAATCTCCTATGTCAAATTTCATATAATCACCCAAATAAGTATATGAAAACAATAATATAAATATGAAAAAAAGATTGTTTTTAACAATCTTAATCTCTTTCATAAATAGCATTACTATATTGCGGACAATTTGTCCCATTTCCAACTATTTGTAATTTATTGACATTAATAATCTTAATTTGAAATATATCTTTTTTATATTCTCCTTCACCCATATACAAAATAATTTTATTTCCAGAAACTTCATATGTTCCTTCTTCAAATCCACAACCTTTTAAACTATAGGTTCCATCTGTACGCAATTCTAAATCTCCAAATGTTCCTGGTTTAAAAGTTGTAAAAAATTGTATTAAACAAAATGCAATAATGATAATAATAACTAAAATTAAACTAAATATTATAACTTTCTTTTTCATAATACACCTCTACAAATAATTGTATCAAATATTTTTTGATATAGCAAATTTATTTAACTAAAACTGCGCGAGTTGAACCACTAACACTAATTCCACCATTATAACGATAGAAGAGAAACACTCCTCCAACAGCATTAGGTCCACCACTATAATCTCCACCACGCCAAATCCAAGAATTAGTCAAATCAAGCAAAACTGATGCATCACCATACCATCCACCATGTTCAATTCCAAATGTTTTTAATGTTTCTTTTGTTGCATCACCTAATTTTCCACGTCCATGGGTTGTATATGATGTACTATATGTATAAAAATTAAAATACTTACTATTTGGAATATTTTGAGTAGTAAATCCAGCATTACTTGAATAAAATATTCCACTACTATTTGCCATATTTCCCATGACATATTCCCATGCACCACCAATCATATCATATACACCATATATATTTTGTGTAGTACTTGCTAACATTCCTATTGATGTATTATATGCATTGCAACTACTTGATGATGAACTTCCTGATGTTGCTCCACATCCTGTTATATAACTACTATTATTATTTATTCCTACTTCTACACACTTCCCATTTGTACATGTCCCATATTTACTATGTGAAAGGTATGCTACTGCTCCCCACTCCATATTCTTCATCATATGACTATCTCCATTTAATGAATATGTTGTACTCATATTTTGAATTGCTGTAAAAAATGCTGAAACTGTTTGATTTCTTAAACTTGTTATATTTGGTTTTATTGTTATTTGACTTGTGCTACCACTTATCTCAAATTTTCCTACCCAAAATCCTGTTAACTCTTGGTTTCCAAATGTAAAGGCAGGATGAGTATACGTACTTGTTCCATTTAATATACTTCCATTTATTTCATCTGTACATACCTCACTACTTGTTCCAGAGCCACTCACTGCATCTACACATTTGACTGTTCCACTACTATTAGTTTCACTTTCAAATTTTATTTGTATTTCTAATGGATTTACACTGCCATTATTACCATTAAATATTGTATATGTATATCTTGGTATCCATACATACCATAATGCTATTTCTTCTTCGGTTATTGTATCACCAACATTTTTAGTAATACCACTATTTAACACTACGGCATTAGCCCATTCTTTTTTATCATAATCATACCATTCTTCTTTTATGTCTGCATATACCCAATTATTTCCATCATAATATACTGGTATCATATTATTTAATAATTCTGGACTATTTGCTCCGCTACTATCTCTATAAGTAGTTTCTTCTTTTTCTAATTCGTTTCCATATATTTTATCCAATGTATCACTTTTAAATTTATCTATTATTAGTTTGCGACTTCCTAAGATTGCTAAAATACTAAATACAAGTAACAAGAATAATATCAAAATTGAGTATATTATTCCTGATACGGCAAAACCCTTTTTATTCAATTTAAGCACCTTCTTTACTATGTAAATTATATCAAATATAAAATAAAAATACAATCAAAAACAGCTAAAAAAATTAGCTGTTATACATTAATACTTATAAGTTTAAAAATGAAACTTCATCGGTACTAAATGTAGTCTATGTAATTGAATATATATATTCAATTATAATATGTTCATTTTATTTTTTATTATTCATTTCAATTTCATAATAATTATGATTAATAGCTATTCCTAAAACAATTATATATGAAATAATATAAATCAACAACATTAAAATTGCTATATTGGCTAATCCACCATAAATAATATCATAATGAGCTACATTATTTACATATATTGAATAAAACGTTGTAATAATTATAATTGCGAAAGTAGCAAATAAAGCACCATAATTAACATATTTACTTTTAATTGTTTTATCAGGAGCAATAGTATATATAACTTTTATAGTTATAAATATAATTATAAAAGCAATAACAGTTTTAATTAAAATAATTATTATATAGTTATTAGAAATAAATTCTCCTAATACACCAAACGATAATAATTTATTTAAAATAAATGAACCAAAGGCTAAAACAATTAAAACAAATACAAATAATAATAATAGCCAAAAAGTCATAAAAATTGCTTTAACTCTTCTGTAAATATAATTTTTGTTTTCTGTTTTATATAAGAAATTAGAAGCTGTTATAATACTATCTGGACCATTACTAGCAACAAAAAATCCTATAATAACTAATACGATATTAGTGATATTAATGCCACTTCCATCAATAAAAGGTAATAATATTTCTATAACTTCTTTGGGTAAAAAATTACTTACATAATTAGTTATACTACTAGTTGATAATGACAAACTTGAAGCAACAAGTCCAAATAAACTTATAAGAGGAGCTAAGGAAAGAATTAAGAAAAATGCTAAGTTACCAGGTAAAATTAGCATTTCTGGTAACCTTAGCACATGCCATAAATCAATTAAAAATTTTTTTATTTTTTTCATTCTTTAAAAAATTCTTCTTTATTATTTTTCATATCTAAAGTTGCTTCATTTATAGCATCATCAATTGTTTTAATTGCATCATTAATCATACTATAACCAATAGCAGCACCAAAACCATGTTTTAATTCTTTTAATTCTTTTCCTAATTTTCTCATGTAAGTAATTACTTGTTTTTCTTCATAACCTACTAAATATATTAAGAATTCATTACCGTTAGTTCTTATTATTTCACTATGCTCAATTTGATTTAAAATTAACATATTAGCAGCTTGCTTAATAACAAAATCTCCTTCAGTATGTCCATAGTTATCATTAATATATGATACATTATTTAAATCAATTATAATTATAGTTTGTGGATATGTTTCATTACTATCCCATTTTTCAATACATTTATTTAAGTAATTTCTATTTTTTAAAGAAGTTAAATTATCTATATATCTTAATTTGTCTTCTTTAGAAAGATTAACCTTTTTCTTTTTTGGTTTTATTTTAATAATAGCTAAAACTATTAATAATATACCAACAATACTACCTAAAATAACTGCAACATTTTTCAAAATAATTGGTGCCTTATCAATCAATAATAAATCACTTAAACCTAACGTTATAAATTTTTGTGTATCATTAAATCTAATATAAAAATCAAAAAATTCATTAAATATTTTATTATCAGAAATATTTCTACTAACAAATGAATAATTGTCAGTATCAAATTGGTATGCTATAATAAAATCAGTTAATTTATCGGCATAATAATTATAATTATATAAATCCATAACAATTATACTATCATTATTAAGATTATTAATTAAATCATTCATATTACCATAAGCAGTTACTGTTATATTGTTGTTAGTAAAATATTCTGATAACTTACTGTTTTCTAACGATACAATATTATCAACTGATTTTATTGAATTAATTATTCTATTATTAGAAGAATGTTTCAAAATAATTGCACTATTTTCATAAACAGGAACTGTATTATAAACATCTAATTTATATTCAGTAGTAGAATTAATTCCATAAAATAAATCAATTTGATTAGAATTAAATGCTTCTAACAAACTATTTATATTATTAAATTTTTTATAACTAATCTCAGCATTAGTTAATTTAGAAAAACTAGATAATAATTCATAATTTATACCGGTTAATTTATTATCAAATAATGTATCATAAGGAGCATTTTCAACAAAACCATAAACATATCTTTTACTTCTAAATTTTACTGTTTCAGAATCATTTATACCTTTGAAAGTTAAATAATTTTTTGCTAAATATTTATTATATAAATCTTCATAATTATTACTAGACCATTTATTATAATATTTTGTTAAAATTGTATTTAACTTTTCAGTACTTCCTAAATCTAATACAAAATATTTTTTATAATCACTTATATTATAAGCAATTTTATAATTGTTATCAATTAATTGTTTTAAATTTGTAGTTTTTAATAAAACGATAGCATTTAAAGTTGAATCGGTTTTATTAAATTCATTTATCAATTCTTCTTCAGTTTCAAAAGTTTTATAAGTTACATCAGCATTATGTAAATAATTATTAACATTACTTAAATTATTATTTAAAACGCCGATAGTTAGTCCTTCTAAAGAATCTATTGTTAAATAAGTTCCTTGTTTAGTAGCTAAAATGTAATTATCTTCATAAATTAAAATATTATCTTCTGCTACACTATCAACTAATTTAAATGCATATTCAGATTTAACTTCATCACCTAATTTATAAGATACTTTATTAAATGATAAATTAGTTTCTTTATTTAGTGAATCTAAAAAATCTAATATAATTCCTTCGCCATTATAACTTAAAATAGGAATACCATCGATTATTGACATATCAATAACATTATTTTTATTACTTTCAATCCATTGTTTTTCAAACAAATTTAAAGTTGTTATTTTATCTTCTTTAGTTAAAAAATTATATACTAAAAATCCAATTATTAGTAATACTACAACTATTGCACTTATTATAATTATTTTTTTATTCTTCATCTTCTTCACCTACATTATTAGTCCAACTAAATGAAGAAGCACTTTTTGAATGATATCCAATAGATGGATATTGTTTATTATTTTCATTTGTTAAATAAATTTCTATATCATAAAAGCTAGTCACTTTAGTACTCAAAGTATCTAATATAATATCACCTAATTTTTGAGCATCAGCTAATTTAGTACTATCTTTTACACTTATAAAAAATTTCATAACTGCCACATTTGTTTCGTATTTTACCTCTTCCACTAAATTTGAATCAATTATCTTTGATTTTATTTGTTCAATTACAGCATTATCAATTTCTGGAGCATTATCTAATCTATCACCATATACACTTCCACTACTTGGATAAAACATACGATAAACTGCAAAAGCCATCAAAATAAATAACACTAAACAAATAATTCCTACAATTACAATTGTTTTATTTTTTTTCATAAACTTCATATCTTCACTCCTAACAATAACATTATACTATAAATATATGATTTAATCAATATTTAAATAATTATTAAAAAATCTTATTTTATTATATTTTAAGCCTTTATTTTATAAAAAAATAGATTTAAATTAATATTAAAATCTATTTTCAACGTGTATATTTTTTATTACTTTCTTTTTACTAAAGTTTTAGGCATAGAAGTATAATATCTATTCAATAATTCTTGTGCTTGATCAATAGAATATAATCTTATTCTTTCTTGTTCATTCTCTATCGAATGTAATTTTTTCATTATTTCAAATATATCTTTATTATTTCCTTCTGAATTTATTAATAATGCTAATTTATATAATAATCCTGGATGTTCTGTATATAACACTTCATCACTTATCAAATTTAAACGTGAATTATTAAAACTTTTCATACCCCTAGTATAAAATTTTTCAAATATTTTATCAAACATTTCGCTTTCTAAAGTTCTTTTATTATAGCGTGTAAATGAAGGAATCATACCACTGAAACTTTTAGTAAATTCATTATAATTTTCGCTCAATAAAAATTCAAGTGCTTTAAATTTGTTTGTCAACCCACAATGAACGCATTCTACAGCATCTGCTTCTTTAGTATAATCAGACGAATGAAAACCAAATGTTTCTTGACCTTTTTTTAACACAACAAATAAATGTTCACAATTTTTCATTTCTTCTCTTCTTTTTTCAGTAATATTTTCAGGATAAATTCTTAATTTTCGTAAACATTGTCCAAATGTGTCATTAACTGGTAATTTTCTTAATTCAATTTCATTCATATTTTCCCACCTCGTACGATATATTATAGCATATATTCTTTTATTTTCATAAATTTTTTCAATTATTTCAATCAAATATTACTATAGAAAATAATTTAATTATAATAATTTCAAAAAAAATCCTAAATTTTAGGATTTTTTTAATACTTCAATTAAAGTTTGATTAGCTAAACTTGGATTAATTTTACCTTTACTTTCTTTCATTATTTGGCCCATTAAATATTTAACAGCTCTATCTTTTCCTTCTTTAAAATCTTTTATTGAATCAGGATTAGCACTAACAACTTTATTAACTATTTCAATAACAAAATTATCATCACTTATTTGTTCCATATTGTTTTCTTTGATAATTAAGTCAACATCTTTATCATTTTCTAAAATAATAGATATAATTTCTTTTCCTTGTTTACTAGATATACTTTTTTTATCTAACTTATTTACTAATTTAATAAAGTTATCTTGACTTAACTTAGTATCCTCTATTTTAATAATATTTTTATTTAAATAAGATAATACATCACCCGTTAATAAATTACTTGCAATAACAGGATTACATTTATCAATTACTGATTCTAAGAAATTACAAATATTTTTATTAGAAATAATTGTTTTAATATTATTATTATTTATACCTAATTCAACATATTTATTCTTTAATTCATCTGTTAAAATAGGCATATTATCACTTATTTCTTTTAACCATTCATCATCAATATAAACAAATGGAATATCTGGTTCTGGAAAATATCTATAATCATTTCCTGTTTCTTTATAACGCATTAAAATAGTTGTTTTTGTTTTATCATCAAATCTTCTTGTTTGTTCTACTATTTTCTCGCCTTTTTTAATTAATTCTTCTTGCCTTTTAATTTCATAATCAATAGCTAGTCCAACTGAAGAAATAGATCCAATATTTTTAACTTCACATTTTGTTCCTAACTTGTCACTATCACTTACTGAAACATTAACATCACAACGCATACTTCCTTCTTCAATTTTAACGTCACTAATACCTAAATATAATAAAGTTTCTCTTAATTTTTCTAAATATTCCATAGCTTCTTTTCCATTATTTATACATGGTTTAGTAACTATTTCAATTAAAGGTACACCTGCTCTATTAAAGTTTAATAAAGTATCAGTTGTATGAATACTTTTACAAGTATCTTCTTCAATATGCATTCTTTCTAAATATATTTTTTTATTAGAAATTTCGACATATCCATCATAACCAATTGGTGTATCTTGTTGTGTTATTTGATAACCTTTTGGTAAGTCTGGATAAAAATAATTTTTACGATCAAAATGCATTAACCTATTTATTTTACAATTAAAAGCTAAACAAGCTTTTAAAGCAAAATCAATTATTCCTTTATTTAATCTTGGTAAAGTTCCAGGATAACCCAAATCTAAAACATTAATATTAGTATTCACTTCATCATTAAAATTATTTTTACTTAAGGAAAAAGCTTTAGCCATTGTTTTTAATTCAACGTGTACTTCAATTCCGATTGTTGGTTTCATTACTTTTCCTCCTTTAAGTTATTTTCAATATAAGAAGCTAATTGATAAATTTTATCTTCTTCAAAATAATTTCCAATTATATGCATACCAACTGGCAAATTATTTTTATATCCAACTGGTAAACTTAACGCTGGTAATCCTGCCATATTAACAGGTATTGTTAATAAATCATCATAGAAGCTTTTTAAAGCATCATCTTGTTTTGTTCCTAATTTGTAAGCAACATCAGTATTAGTAGGTCCAATAATTAAATCATATTTACTTAAAACACTCACAAAACTATCAGTCATTTCTTTTCTTAATTTTAAAGCTTTATAATAATATACATTAGCATTTTCACCACTTAAAATATAAGATCCAATCATAATTCTTCTTTTTACTTCATTACCAAATCCAATATTTCTAGTATTTTTATATAATTCATCAACATTTTTAAAATCATCTACTTTTAAACCATATCTAATACCATCATAACGCGCTAAATTACTACTTGCTTCACCTAAAGCAATAACTTGATATAAAGGTATTGCATATTCTAAATAGTCAATATCAACATAATCAACTTGGCAACCTTTTTCTTTTAATAAATTAATTATATTTATTATTTTTTCTCTTACAGTTTTATCAATTACTTCACTCATATAGTAATTTGGAACAGCTATTTTTAAATTAGTTATATCTTTACCAATTAAAGAAGTATAATCTTTCACTTCTTTATTAGATGAAGTTAAGTCATTTTTATCTTGTCCACTTATAACATTTAATAATAAAGCATTTTCATAAACATTTCTTGTAATAGGTCCTACTTGATCTAAACTAGACGCAAAAGCAATTACACCATATCTTGATACTCTACCATAAGTAGGCTTTAACCCTACTAAACCGCAAAAACTAGAAGGTTGTCTAATAGATCCACCAGTATCGGTACCTAATGAAAAAGGAGTAATACCAGTGGCTACACAAGCAGCCGAACCAGATGATGAGCCACCAGGTACTAAAGTATTATCAATTGGATTTAAAGTATTACCAAAATAACTAGTTTCACCAGTTGAACCCATCGCAAATTCATCCATGTTAGTTTTACCAATTATAATCATGTTTTTTTCTTTTATTTTTGTAATTACAGTTGCATCATAAATTGGAATAAAATCTTCTAAAATATGACTAGCAGCAGTTGTTCTTAAATCCTTAGTTACGATATTATCTTTGATAGCAATAGGTAATCCAAATAATATATTATCTACTTCTTTATCTTCTAATTCTTTAGCTTTTTTAATTGCATCTTCTTTATTTAAAGTTATAAAACAATTTAAATTAGTTTCTTCAATTCTATCAAAAGCTTCATTAACTAAATCAATTGGTTTTATTTCTTTATTTTTCAATTTTTCATTTATTGTTTTTATATCTAAATCTAAATATCTCATTCTATCACCTTTGGAACTATAATATAATCGCCTTTTACTCTTTTGGCATTTTTTAATGCATCAGATTTGCTTATATGACTTTCAATAACATCTTCACTATAACAATTTCTATTATTACTTGGACTGATCATTATTTCTTCATTTTTAATATCAACTTTTAATATTTTATCTATTTCTGTTAAAATATCAGTTAATTGTTGTTGATACTTACTCATTTCTTCACTAGTTACATTTAACTTAGCTAAATCTGCAATATGTTTTACTTTTTCTTCACTTATCATTTCTAATCCTCCAATATATATGTTGCTATTTTTGTATCATTTCTATTTTTATTTATAAAAGCTTTAGTATCATTATTACTTTTAAAATAAATTTTAATATCAATATTACTAAAATTATTTAAATTAGTTGTCAGTATTTTACTAATATCTAATATTTCAGATTTTTTAAAATAATTTTTATTAAGTATAATACTTACTTCATTTAATGTTTTATTTTGATATAATCCATATGAATTCATATATAAATTATAGTTATTTAAGCTATTTTTAATTGCTAAAATAGTATTATATGTTTTATTATCATTTGTCATAACATAATTACTTTCTAATAATTGATAGTTATAATTAACATGTTCCATTTTTATACTATTACTGTTAGTGTAACCTAAATACTTAAAACTTCCTTTATAATCATTCTCTAAATATATTCCTACAACTATATCAACTTTTTTTAATTCTTCTTTACTTCTAACATAACTAATTAAACTATTTACTTTTGATAGTGCATAATCTAATACTATTTTTTCATCTATTATTTTATAATTATTATCATAATATTGTTTATTATCAACTACCATAGCCAAAGATATTCCTTTTAAAACATTGTTAGTAGCTAAATAATTTTGTTCATATATAGTAGTTATATAACTAGGTTTGATTGTTACATCATCTACTTTTATCTCTTCAGTATTATTATAATCAGTAACTAATTGTTTTATTTCCTCACTAGTTAAGTATTGTCCTTCTTGATATAAAGAATTATTAGTTTTAAAATATTCTGTTGACAATTTCATCAACATTGATTCAACTTCTTCTTTATCATAATCTCTAATACTATAACTACCAATACTTTCTTTATATGGTGTAGCAACTTGATAATACGTATTATCATAATTTATTTCTATTTTATTTTCCTGTTTATTACACCCTACTAATAATATTAATAAAATTAAAAATTTTTTTTTCATACACATCACTACATAATTATACCATAATTATAAAAAAACTAATCATTATAATGACTAGTTTCTTGGAATATTTTCAATTTCTTCTTTAGTAAATCCCTTATTATATAATTTAATGTTTATTTTATATTCTAATTCTTTATCTTGATATTTTTTACTTAACTTATTATATAATTTCTTATACTCTTTCATAATCACATCATCATTTTTAATATTCAAATTATCATATATTTCAACAATTCTTGATTTATCGTATCCTAAATTAATTAATTCATTTACTACTTTATATTTCAACTTAAATCCAGAATAATTACTATTTTTTGTTTTTTTAATGATTAATTTTTCTATTTTTTGATCAATTAAATCATTATCTATTTTAGATATTTCTTCCATAATTAAATTTATATCAATATTATGCTTTAATAAATCATTTTTAATTTTATCTAACCCATCATTTGATAAATTTATTCTATCTGAAATATATGCTTTAGCAAACATTTTATCATTTATTAAATTGATACTTTTTAATTTATCTACTATTTTATTTTTATCAACGTTATATTTATCTAAAAATTCATTTATTTCTTTTTCACTTCTTATTTTTTTTGATATCAAATTAAGAACTTTATTATAAACATCATAATATTCATTTTCTTTATTTATCTTTTCTAATAATTCATCATCAATAGTTTTATTATATAATAAGTTATTATTAATAATAACATCATCAAATGTTTTTATTTCTAAACCATTATCTAAAATTATTTTATATTTTTTACCATTTTTTTTAATTTTATTAATTTTCATTTAATAAAACCTCATCTAATGTTAATCTAGGCCTTTCAAGTGGATTTTCATTTTTTACACCTATTGCAATTGCAGAAACTAGTTCATGATCAATATTAACTAATTCTTTAACATAATCTTCTATTTTTTTTATATAACCAATCCATAAAGTTCCTAACCCAATATTTTCTGCTTCTAACAAAATATTTTCAATAGCTGCTCCAATTGATAAATGATTAAAATATTCGTTATCTTTATTATAAACCAAAATTAAATAAGGAACAGTTTTAATAACTTCAGCAGTTTTATTAGGACCATAAATTTCTATCATTTTATCACTTATTTTATTTTTGATATCACTATTAACTATTAAAAATCGCCAAGGTTGATTATTTTTAGCAGACGGAGCTTTAATGCCCGCATTTAAAATATCAAATATTATTTTTTTATCTATATTATCATTTTTATAATTTCTAATACTTCTTCTATTTTCTATTTCCTTTAGCACTTATTTCCTCCCTATAAAATTTTAATGAACTTAATACTATTATTGAAAGTGGTAAAGCGATAATAACACCTATAAAGCCAAATAATATACCACCACCAAAAACAGCTGCTATAACGATAATTGGATGAACTTGATTACTTTTACCATATACTAAAGGATTTAAAATATAAGAATCTATTGTTGAAGATATGAGTGTTGCAATTATTACACTTATACCTAATGCTGGACTTAAAGTAAATCCTGTTATAACACCAATCACTTGAACAAATATGCCACCAAAATAAGGAACAAAATTACCCAAAGCGGATAAAATACCTAATAATAAAGCATTCGGATGACCAATTATATAATAAAGTAAAGTATATTCAAAAAAACTTATAAAAACAATTGTTAAAAAACCTTTAATATAATTTTTTATTTCATGATCTAGCAAAGAAATATAACGATATAATTTATCAGACTTGCTTTTTAAATATTTTTTTATTCCTTCTCTTATCTTATCCATATCAATTAAAAAATATATTCCTGAAGCTAATGCAATAAAAACATTTGATATCACATTTATTGAAGTGTTAATTGTCTTAACAGCTCCATCAGATACATACTTACCAACATTACTAATTATTTCATTAAATGTTTTAATTAAAGTATCACCTAAACTACCCAAATCAATATTAAAATTGGTTGTTATATCTTTAATAAATATAATTAATGAATCAATTAAACTAACAATTTGTGTTGATAATAATGGTATCAACAGTATAATTATTGTTACTACTATAGCAATTATAGAAGCTATTATAATGCCTATTCCTAACCCTTTAGGTATTTTTTTATCTTTTAATGTTTCTAAAATTGGATATAAAGCATAAGCAATAACAAATCCAGCAAATAAAGGTAATACTATTTTTAATATTTTATCTAATATACCTAACCATAAAGGACTTGCTTGGTAAATAAAAAAACATATAACTGCTATTAAAGCAATATTAATCAACTTAAAATCTAGTTTATTCTTTATCATAAATTCTCACTTTCTAATATAATAGTAACTGGTCCATCATTATTAATTTCAACTAACATATCTGCTTGAAAAATACCAGTTTCTAAATATATATCATATTTTTTTATTTCTTCATTAAATAATTCATACAATTTTCTAGCATCATCAGCTCTCATCGAATTTATATAACTTGGTCTATTTCCCTTTTTACAATCAGCATATAAAGTAAATTGTGAAACAGATAAAATTTCTCCTTTTACATCTAATATTGATTTATTCATAATATGATTTTCATCATCAAAAATCCTTAAATTAACTAATTTTTTAGTTAATTTTTTTATATCTTCAATAGTATCAGTATGAGTAAATCCTACCAAAACAACTAATCCTTTATCTATTTTACCAACTATTTTATTATCAACTAATACTTTAGAATTTTTACTTCTTTGAACTATTAATTTCATTTTATTAACCTTTCTACAGATAAAACATTAGGTATCATATTTAAATCATTCATATATTTTACTAATCTTTCCTTATTTTCAACTAATACAGTAATTTGATAAATATAATCATTACCACTTGATAAAGATTTAATACTTTGAATAGTTATATCAGTATTTGATGTTTTAGCTACTATATTCATTAATATATTATTATCCAAAGATTTAATTAATAAACTAGTTGGATATTTTTTATTAGTATCATTCCATTTAACATCAATTAATCGTTCATTTAAATCACTTACATTTGGACATACCATGCGATGAACTGTTATACCATTTCCCTTAGTAATATATCCTACTATTCTATCCCCTTTAATTGGTTTACAACAAGAAGCAATATTTACTTTAATGTCATCAATTCCTTCTACCATAATATCATTTTTTAAAGTTGGTAATATTACTTCTTTATCTTTAGTTTTATTTAAAATAATTTCTTCTTTAGTTATATTTTCATCAGTTACAATATTAACAGCTTGCGTAGCAGTATATTTATTACTTCCTATGTTTATATAAAGTTCATTAATATCTACACATTTTAATTCTTCTAATACCTTATCAATATTATCTATAAAAATAGCATTAGATATTTTTCTTTTTCTTAATTCTTTATTTAATAAATCTTCACCTTTATTATAATTATCTTCCTTAGACGTTTTGTTAAAGAATGCTTTTATTTTATTTTTTGCTTGTGATGTTTTAACAAAATTTAACCATTCCTGACTAGGAGTTGAACTTTTGTTAGTATTTATTTTTACAATATCATTATCTTTTAATTTATAATCAAGTGGTACTATATTATTATTTACAATAGCTCCAACTGTTGTATCACCAACTTTAGAATGTACTCGATAAGCAAAATCAATTGGTGTTGATCCATTTGGTAATTCTATAACATCTCCCATAGGTGTAAATACATATATTGTATCTTTTAAAACATCCTCTTTTACTGAATCAACAAAATGTTCTTCACTTTCCTCATTTTTAAGTTCCATAATAACTCTAAAAAATTGTAATTTTTGTTCCATCTCACTTTGCATATTAGATTTACCTTCTTTATATGACCAGTGAGAAGCAATACCACATTCAGCCACTTTATCCATTTCATAAGTTCTTATTTGAATTTCAAATAATTGTCCGTCAATACCAAATACAGTTGTATGAAGTGATTGATACATATTTGTTTTAGGCATTGCGACATAATCTTTAAATCTTTTAGGAATTGGTCTAAATTTAGAATGGATAAGACCTAAAACTTGATAACATTCTGCTTCAGTATCAACAAAAACTCTTAAAGCTAATAAATCATAAATTTCGTTAAATGACTTACCCTTATCCAACTTTTTATAAATACTATAGATACTCTTACTTCTACCTTTTATTTCATGTTTGATGTTGTGTTCATTTAATAATTTAGAAACACTATCCATCATTTCAACAATATAATTATCTCGTTCTACTTTAGTTTTATTTAATTTTTCTACTATTTGATAATAAGCATCTGGTTTTAAATATCTTAAAGATAGGTCTTCTAATTCAGATTTTATTGTATTAATACCCAATCTATGAGCTATTGGAGTAAATATATCTAATGTTTCTTTAGCATTAGCTTTTTGTCTTTTTTCTGATAATGCCCATAATGTACGCATATTATGAAGACGATCTGCTAATTTTAAAATAATTACTCTAACATCTTCTGTCATTCCGACTAATATTTTTCTTTGATTAGCAATTAAAGCTTCAGTATCTCCACTAAAATTTAATTTATTTATTTTAGTAATACTTTCCACTAATTTAGTAACTTCTTCCCCAAATAAATTTTCTATTTCTTCTTTTGTTACACCACAATCTTCAATGGTATCGTGAAGTAATGCCGCTTCGATAGTTTTACTATCAGCATGAATTTCACTTAATATATAAGCAACATTTAAAGGATGAATAATATAGTCATCACCACTATTACGTTTTTGGCCAAAATGTTTAATACTAGCAAAATCATAAGCCTTTTTAATTTCACTTATTTCATCTTCATTTCTAATATATGTTTTTAATTTATCTTCTAATTGTTCATATTTACTTATTTTTGTTACTTTCATATTATCACTCTTCTTTAAAATATATTTCTCTATTTTTTAAATTTAACTTTTGTTTTAAATAATCATCAATTAATAAATCATCAACATTTAAAACATCACTTACCATTTCATATAATGATAAATCTTTAGCTTTTTTCCATTTTACTTCTTTTAAATAATTCCAAATATCTTCTATTTCAATATATTTGTAACCACTTCTATTCATTTCGTTTTTTTTAGTTATCAATGCTGGCTTTAATCTATTATATAATTCTTCTAAACTATTAAATTCTACTTCCATTTTTACTCACTCATTTCTAAACAAAACTTATTATACATATATTATATAAGAAAAATTAATATTTTTAAAGGTGATTTATGAAAAAAAATAAATTTATTGTATCAACTATTATTTTAATTATTGGTGGATTTATAACAAAAATATTAAGTATGGTTATTAAAATAGTTATGACTAGATTAGTTGATACCGAAGGAATCGGTTTATATATGTTAGTTAACCCTACTTTTATGTTATTTATAGCTATATGTACCTTAGGATTACCTACTGCTATATCAAAATTAGTATCCGAAAATAAAAGAAACAATAAAAAATTAGTTTTTTCTAGTTTGTTTTTAATAATTATTATCAATATTTTTGTTATGTTATTTATATTTTTGTTTGCCAAATTTATTTCAAATAATTTATTACATGAAAATAGAGCATATTATTCTATCATAGCTATTGCTTTAGTATTACCATTCATCTCAATATCAGGAATATTAAGAGGTTATTTTTTTGGAAAGCAAAGAATGTTTCCACATGTTTTATCTAATATTTTAGAAGATGTAACAAGATTGATTAGTATTATTTTATTTACGCCTTTCTTTTTACTTAAAGGTTTAGAATTCGCAGTTGCATTTTTAATTTTATCAAATATTATAAGTGAATTAACTTCAATATTTATATTATTTTTCTTTTTACCTAAAAATTTTAAGTTATATAAAAAAGATATTACTCCTTCATTAAGTAATATCAAAGACATATTAGAAATAAGTTTACCAACAACCGGATCTAGATTAATAGGCACGATTGGTATGTTTTTTGAACCAATTATTTTAACTTATTTTTTAATAAAAACTGGTTTTTCAAATCAATACATTTTAAACGAATATGGTATTTTAAATGGCTATGTTATGCCATTAATACTATTACCTTCATTTTTTACAGGAGCAATATCACAAGCATTACTTCCAATCGTAAGTAATGGATACGCTAATAAACATTATAAATATACTAGAAATAAAATTAAACAAGCTATTTTTATTTCATTATTAATAGGCATTCCAGCTACAATTATATTTGTTTTAATACCTGAAATACCTTTAAAATTAATATTTAATACAAATGAAGGTATTACTTATATTAAAGTATTAGCCCCTATTTGTTTATTACATTACATTCAGTCACCATTAACAACATCGCTACAAGCAATGGGTAAAAGTAATAGTGCTATGATGGGAACATTAGTTGGAATGATTTTAAGAACTATCGTTTTAATAATTTGTTGTTTGTTTAAATTAGGTATTTATAGTTTAATAATAGCAAGTTGCGTTAATATTTTATATGTTACTATTCATCATATAATAAAAGTTAAAAAATTAATATAATTGACACAACTATTAATTCTATCAAGATTAAAACAATATTTTATAAATGCCTCAATTTTGCAAATAATTACTTTTTTGATACTATCTAATTTTAATATTTTTATTAAATTAAATATTATATAATCAAAATTACAAAACTGATAATAAAAAAACTGAATTAAATTCAGCTTTTAAGACAACATTGTTGCGATAGCAGAAATCACTACTACTACACCAAACATAATAAGTGTAAATTTCCAAATATATTTTACCCAATCTTTATATGAAATATTCAAGTAAGATAATCCAACTAATAAGAAAATACTAGTAGGAGCAATAACCATAACAATTCCATATATAGCTTGGAAAATTAAAGCAATAATTGGTATTACATTAGAATCATATACACTAAAGAATCCCATAAAATAACTAACTAATGAATAAAAATCATTATAAGTTACAGAAGTTATAACTGCACTACCAATTGTTGCAGGAAGTGAAAATTGTTCATTAGTAGAAACAAAATTATTAACAATTGTGTAAACAAAATTACCTGAAACATTTAAGAATGCAGCAAAAATGATTGATGCTAACATACCGTATATAGCTGGAATTAACATTTGTTTCATTCCATCCATAAATCCATCAACTATATCTCTTATTTTAATACTATAAACCCATCCAATAACTAATGAGAAAATAACTAATAATGTAGAAATATCATAATTTCCCCAATAACCAATTTCAGAAGTTGTTCCTAATACATTAGCAAATATTTTAAAATCACCAATTGAAGCTGTTGTAATTGCTTCATATATATTGCTAAATATATCAATGTTAAATGTATATGTCCAATTATATACACCAATAACAAAGAATACAAATATAATTACACATATAATAATTAATGGCATTGTACCTTTTTTATTATCTAATTCAGAATATAAAGGAATTTCTTCTTCATTTATTGTACTTTCTTTACTAGCTTTTTTTGTCTTTTTTTTGTCAACAACT
This sequence comes from uncultured Bacilli bacterium, assembly GCA_944359085.1. Taxonomy (GTDB): domain Bacteria; phylum Bacillota_I; class Bacilli_A; order RF39; family UBA660; genus Faecisoma. Next base: position 22,980 of record CALVSQ010000011.1, read on the forward strand.
AGTTCTTTAGTATTTTTGCTTATAAGTAAAACATAAAGAGCTGTAGCAATTACAAATAAAACAATTCTAACTAAAATTAAACTAAACATAGAAAGACCATCACCTAATTGGTCAAAAATAATTTTTAAATATCCCCATGTTCCAAATCCTAGTGTTGTACCAATTTGACCTACCAACATAGATCCAACAGTCATAGCTAAAGCATTTATTTTACTATAACCTAATTTTAATAAAACTGCTACAAAAAATGGTACCAAAATAAATATAACACTATTTAATCCTAATACTGATGATAATAAAGCAAATGCAATTACAGTTATTATCATAAATTTTTCACGTTTTTTCTTCCACTTATCAACAACGTTATCAACTAGTTTTGAATATACTCCAGTTTTATTCAAAACACCATAAAATCCACCTATAGCTAGAAACAATATACCGTATTGAATAAAAGTCGCTATAGTAATTGCAGGCATTCTAATAATATCATATAATCCAATTGGAGCTATTGTTTCCATTGATGTAAATGATCCATTAGAATAATATCCCGCTGGAATAACCCAACTCATTAAAACAATGACTAAAAAAGATATTCCAAGAACTTTTAATAAATCATATTTTTTCATTTCTTTAACCTCCAAGATAATTATATCAAAAATAATATAAATATTAAATAATTTTACCAAAATTTCACAATATTTTTACAAAATGGTATAATGGATGTGGTGATTTTATGAAATTTAAATATTCATTAGATAATAAAAGATATCATACATTAAATTATTATTATAAAAACTTATTTAATGAAAAAATTATTAAAATAAGTTTAAATGCAGGTTTTAGTTGTCCACATTTAAAAAGTGGTGGATGTATTTATTGTAGTAATTTAGGAAGTGGTGAATATGCCGGAAATAAAAATGATGATTTAGTTACTCAATTTAATGAAGGAAAAAAATTAATGAATAAATGGCAAGGTAAATATATAGGATATTTCCAAGCTAGAACTAATACATACGCTCCTGTAAATATTTTAAAAGAAAAATATGAAACAATTTTAAAATTAGATGATGTAATAGGATTAGCTATAGCTACAAGACCTGATTCAATATCAGAAGAATGTTTAGAATATTTAAGCGAATTAAATAAAAAAACATTTCTAACAGTTGAGTTAGGTTTACAAACTATTCATGAAAAAACAGCTCTATTAATAAATAGAGGTCATAGTTTAGACTGTTTTGTAGATATGGTTAATAAATTAAGAGAAAAAAATATTAATGTTGTCGTTCATATAATTAATGGTTTACCTTACGAAACAAAAAATATGATGATTGAAACAGTAAAATTTTTAAATAAATTAGATATTCAAGGAATCAAAATTCATATGTTACATATTTTAAAAAATACAAAATTAGAAAAAATTTATCAAAACAATCCATTTCCGTTATTAACTAAAGACCAATATATTGAAATAGTTTGTGAGCAATTAAGATATTTAAGACCAGAAATAGTTATTCATCGACTAACAGGTGATCCTAAAGAAGAAGATTTAATTGAACCAAAATGGACTTTAAAAAAAATAGATGTTTTAAATGGTATAGACAAATATATGAAAAAAAATAACATTTTTCAAGGAGATTATATAAATTTATAAATTAAATTAATAAATAATAATAAATATAATAAAATATTAAAAATTAATTTAATCAATTATTAAAATTAGAATTATATTTTATATTAATTTTAAAAATTAGTCATTTGATTAATTTTTTATTTTATTTATAATGAAATGTGAAGGAGGAATTTTATGGAAAAATTTATTTTAAAAAAATCTCATTTAACAGAAAATGAGATAAATGAGTTATTATATTATTATAAGGAAGGAATTAATATCGGAAAAGAAGAAACAATGACTAAATTAATTAATAATATGATTAAATGTTCATTAGACTTAAAAACAATCTCTAAAATTACTAATAAAAAATTAACTCAAATCAAACAATATTTAAATTAAAAATAGCGTAAATCGCTATTTTTTTTCAATAAACCAAGTGCTACTAATATCACAACTATTACTAGATGGTGCTGGATTTGGCATCTCCATTTTTATCATAACAGGCACTTTAAATGCAGTTCCAAAAGCAATACAATTTCCAGGTTGTAAAATTCTCAATCTTTTTACTATTTCATTAGTTATATTAGGAACCATTTTTTGAATATATTCAACATCAACAGGATGTAACATTTTAAATATTAAGAAGTTATTACATTGTGATAATGAAGTTTCTGATAATTCGCTTGGTCTTTGACTTATTAATCCTAACATTACTCCATATTTTCTTCCTTCTTTTGTTATACGATCAAATATATTATACCCTAATAAATTTATATCATTATCATTTTGAACATATCTGTGAGCTTCTTCCAAAATAATATGAAATGGCATAGTTGCCCTATTTTTTAATTCCTTAGCATAATCAAATAATAATTTTGAATAAATTTTAGTTATACTTTTAGCTAATCTATCATCAATATAGTTAATATTAAAATTAATTATTTGAGCTTTTCTACCATTTGGAGCCGTTAACAATTCTTTTATGTATTGTTCTCTAGTAACAAATTTATCATATTCAAAATATTTTCTAGCTTCACTATTAACTAAAGAATGCAATCTAACTTTTAAAGTATTTGAATCTTCATATATCTTTTCACTATTTAAAGTTCCTTCACTGATAAGTGCGAAATCTAAAGCTTTTTCAATATCTTCTAATGTATACATACATTCTTCATCTGGTAAACTAATTTTTAAATCTTCTTGAATATATTTTTGAATAAAATTTGTTAGTAACTCCATTTCTCTAATTTTACCAGATGCATCAATTAATAAACATTGTTTTAATGGTCTAGTATAACCTGGTTGAAAAATAGGAGTTTCCAAATTTAATTCTGGAGTGTTATAGTATGATAAAATAGAAAATATTTGATCTCTTATTTGAGCTGGCGGATTACCACTTGATAAAATATCTACAATAGCTCTTGCAATAATATCATTTTTTAATTTTACAACATTTTCACCATTTCGAGCAAAAATATTTACTAATTTTAATGATTTTTCAATAATAGGTAATTGTGATAACTTATCAGCATTTAATAAAAGAGCTAAATCATCAACTCCTAATAACCAAGTAGGTATTCTTAATACTTCAGTTTCACTAAAATTTAAATTTGTTGTATAAGATTTAAATGATATTTCTTCACTACCTATATTTTTAAATGCACTATGATATTCTCCATAAGCATCAAAAATAAATAAACTGGCACGATATGGAATAAATCTTTTTTTATCAAAAATATTTTGAATTATTCTAGCAACACCACATGATTTACCAGATCCAGTAGAACCTAAAATAGCAAAATGATTACTAAAAAATTTATTTATATTAGCACCTATTTTAACACCTTGATAAATTGGACTATTTCCTAAATAAATATCTACATTTTCTTGATAATTTTCTACACCTACTATCATTGGTATCTTTTCTTTAGAAATAAGTTTTACAACTGAATTAAAAGAAGGTTTTACCATAACACCAAATATAAATTTATTATCAACTATTTCACCTAATAAATTTATGTAGGCTATATTATCCCTTATGTCAATTATTTCCCCTACTATTTTTCTATTGCCATCATCCATAATAACATGAATATTAATCAAATTTTCAAATCTATTTAAGTCGATAGCTAATTTTAATAAAACTTGATTTTCTACTACTCCAACTATATTACCTAACATTGTATCCCTCCAATTATAATATAATTATACATTTTTTTTAATAATTGGTCAATAAAAAAAATAGTTTTCACTATTTTAAATTATAAGATATATATTCCTCTGTAATATCTTTAGTTTCTTCTAATTTGGTACTAGGCGTACTAATAATAGTTATCCCCAACATAATAACAATAAAGGCAATAATAGTTTTATTTTTTAACATTTCTTTCATAATTCAAACTCCATTCTCTTAATAAAATAAATTTTTTCAATTTTGTCATCAAATATAACAGGATTATATTTTTTATATTGACCTAATTTTTCTTTGTTTAATTTTTTTATAATTGAACAAATTTTTTTCTTGCTATATCCTGTTAATAATTGAAGATCTTTAACTGTATAATATTCCATAGCACCATTCCTTTCATGATTTAATTTTATCACGAACAAATATTCGTGTCAACATATTTTTATAAAAAAACGAAAATTTGTTTGACAAATGTAAAATTATATGTTAAGATGTTAATAGAAAGTTAAAAGGAGGTAATTAACTTGGAAAAATTAACTAATCAACAAGAAAAAATGTTAGATATAATTAAAAAATATGTTGTTAATCACGGATATGCACCAACAGTTAGAGAATTATGCCAAGAAATGAATTTATCAAGTACTGCTACCGTTCAAGTTCATTTAAATAATTTAGAAAAAAAAGGATATATTAAAAAGGAAGAAAGTAAAAATAGAACTATTGAAATTTTAGTTGATAATGAATATGAAATTAAAAATGAATTAATTACCGAAGTACCACTACTAGGTAAAATTACTGCAGGAAATCCTATTGAAGCAATTGAAAGACCAGATGAATACTTTAGTTTGCCATCATATTTAATCCCCAAAAACAAAGATGTATTTACATTATTAGTAAGTGGTGAAAGTATGATTAATGCTGGTATTTTAGATGGTGATATTGTTATTGTTGAAAGAAAAAATACCGCTAATAATGGAGAAATAGTTGTAGCAATGACTGATGAAAACGAAGTTACATTAAAAACATTTTATAAAGAAAAAGATCATTTTAGATTACAACCTGAAAATGATACTATGGAGCCATTTATTATGGATAATGTTACAATTTTAGGTAAAGCTATTGGATTATATAGAAAAATATAAAATCAGGATTTTATTCCTGATTTTTTTCTAATTTAACTAAAACTTCTCTAGGTTTAGAACCATTAGAAGGACCAATTATTCCTCTTTCTTCTAATAAATCAATTGCCCTAGCAGCTCTATTATATCCTAATCTAAATCTTCTTTGTAATAATGAAGCACTTGCTTTTCCTTGTGTTACAACAAATTCAACAATTTCATTATATAAAGGTTCTTCCATTGCATCATCAGTCATTGTTGTAGCTCCTTTGACATCTTCAGAAGCAACTGTTAAAGATTCATCATACCTTGCTTTTTGTTGTGAAATAGTATAATCTGCTACTGCTTTAATTTCTTCATCAGATATAAATGTACCTTGAACTCTTATTGGAACATTTTCTCCTTGTGGTAAAAATAACATATCACCTTTACCCAATAGTTTTTCGGCTCCAGTCATATCTAAAATTGTTCTTGAGTCAATACTTGAAGATACAGCAAATGAAATACGAGATGGAATATTAGCTTTTACAACACCAGTAATTACATCTGTAGATGGTCTTTGAGTTGCTACTATTAAATGAATTCCTGCAGCTCTTGCCATTTGGGTTATTCTCATAATAGACTCTTCAACTTCTTTTGCAGCTACTAACATTAAATCTGCCAATTCGTCGATTATTACTACAATATATGGTAATTTTTTAATATCACCATTAGTATTTTTTTTCTCTAAATAAGCATTGTACCCTGCTATATTTTTAGTTCCAGATTGCTCGAACAAATCATAACGATGTTCCATTTCTGTAACTATTTTTTTAAGTACTATATTAGCTTTTTTAGGATCAGTTACAACAGGTGTTAGTAAATGTGGAACACCATTATACATTGATAATTCAACTTTTTTAGGATCAACTAATACTAATTTAACTTCATCAGGTTTAGCCCTCATCAATATTGATATCAACATACTATTAATACAAACAGATTTACCAGATCCAGTAGAACCTGCTACTAATAAATGTGGTGTCTTATTTATTTCACAATAAATAGGTTTACCCATAATATCTTTACCTAAAGTTACTAATAATTTAGAATCTTCCATTCCTTTAGGAACACTTTCTAATATTTCTCTTACACTTACCATTGTAACAGCTTTGTTTGGTATTTCAACACCAACAGTTTTTTTACCAGGAATAGGAGCTTGAATATGAACACTTTTAGCAGCTAGTGCTAAAGCAATTTCTTTATCTAAACTTACTATTCTACTTAATTTAGTTCCAGCTTTGATATCTAATTCATATTGTGTTACAGCAGGTCCAATATTAATTGCTACAACTTTAGCTTCAATACCAAAATCATGAAATACAGTTTGTAATATATCAACAGTATCTTTAATTGCATCTTGATTTTCTTTATTATTTTTCTTAGTAGGCTTTGAAAGTAAACTTATAGGAGGATATTTATAATTTATATTTGTATCTCCAACTTCTTTTATTTCATCTAACTCAATTGTTTCAATATCATCCTTTTTAACTTCTTCATTTTGAATTATCTCATCCATACTAGAAATTACAATTTTATCATCTTTTTCGTATTCATCTTCAACTTTTTTAATATGTTCTTTATCTTTTGTTTTGTGAGCTAAATTAACGGTTCCTTGAACTGTTTTTTTAACACCATTTTCTAAAGATTTAATAACATCATATATAGTAATACCGGTAAATAAAATAAAACCACATATTATTAAAGCCACACTAACTACATTTGCACCTTGTAATGACACTAATTTTACCATAGTTACACTAAGTATTGCTCCTATCATTCCGCCACCTTGAATATCCATAGTACCATCAATAAAATAATTTAAATTATTAAACGTTTCTTCAATAACTGTTCCATAACTTATAGTATCATTAACAGCTAATTGTTTTATGTAACCTAAATGAAATAAACATAATATACCTAAAACAATTATATATAATCCAATTAATTTTGAAGTTAATAAATCAGGTTTAGTTCTTTTTACAATCATAAATCCACCAATAATACCTACTATTATTAATAAAATTGACCATAAAACTCCAACTAAGAATCCTGAAAAACCAACTATAATATTAGCTAGTAATCCAAATCTACAACAACCTATTATAGCTGCTAAAATAAGTAATATTCCATATATTTCAACTTTAGCATTATTATCTTTCTTTACTTCTTTTCTTACCTTTTTCTTAGTCATTTAACTTCACCTTCTACAATTAAAATTATATCACATTTAAACAAAAAAAGGAATTATTTTTCTAATTCCTCTTCAATTCTTAACAATTGATTATATTTACATACTCTATCAGTTCTTGATAATGAACCGGTTTTTATTTGACCCAAATTAAGACCTACAGCTAAATCTGCAATTATCGTATCTTCTGTTTCGCCACTTCTATGTGAGATGATTGTTTTATAGCCATTCTTTTTAGCAAGTTCAATTGTTTCTAATGTTTCAGTAATAGTTCCAATTTGATTAACTTTTAATAATATCGCATTCCCTGCTTTATGTTCGATGCCATATTTTAAATATTTTTTGTTTGTTACAAATAAATCGTCACCCACTAATTGAATTTTATCACCCAATTTATTAGTTATCAATTTAAACCCTTCCCAATCATTTTCATCTACTGGATCTTCAATCGAAATAATTGGATAGTTAGAACATAATTCTTGATAAAATTCAATTAATTCGTTTGTATTTAATTTTTTATTTTCTCCTTTTAAATTATACATTCCATCTTCATATAATTCACTAGCCGCAATATCTAGTGCGATGTTAACATCGACACCAGGTGTATAATTAGCTCTTTTAATTGCTTCAACTATGATATCTAAAGCTTCTTTGTTGCTTTTTAAATTAGGGGCAAATCCTCCTTCATCGCCAACATTAGTATTATATCCTTTTTCTTTTAATACTTGTTTTAATGTATGGAAAACTTCTGATCCGATTCTTAATCGTTCTTTAAATGTATAATCATTAGGTATAATCATAAATTCTTGAAAATCTAAATTGTTATCGGCATGAACACCGCCATTTAAAATATTCATCATTGGTATCGGTAAAGTTGTCCCATCACCAACATATCGATATAGTGATTTACCACTTGCAAGACTAGCTGCTTTTAAGGTAGCCATAGAAACACCTAATATAGCATTAGCACCTAATTTACTTTTATTTTCTGTTCCATCTAATTCTATTAAAGTTTTATCAATTAATTTTTGATTCATAGCATCCATACTAATTAGTTTTTCTCTTATAATTGTATTAACATTATTGACAGCTTTTAAAACACCTTTACCCTTATATTTTGAATCATTATCTCTTAATTCTAAGGCTTCGCGACTGCCAGTGGAAACACCACTTGGAACAATTGCTCTACCTAAAATTCCATTTTCTAAAATAACATCAACTTCGACAGTTGGATTACCCCTTGAATCTAATACTTCTCTAGCTTTTATGTTTTGTATTTTCATATTTTCCCTTTCTAATTATTATATAAACCTTTAATATTAGTTTCGGCTAAAATATGATTTTTTATACTTTCTTTTAATTCTTTATAAGTAAAACCATCTTTTAAATCGAGTAAGCAATCTAAAGCATAGACTGTTATATCATAATGGTGAGGTCTATCGGGTGGAGCCATACCTCCATAGTTATTTCTATTAAAATTATTTTTACCTTCAACAAATTCATGTTTATTTAAACTAGCATTTTCTTCTAAATATGGTTTGGTAATATTAGCAACTAACCAATGAACAAAATCATAACCGCATACTTCTATTGCATCAAAATCTTCAATTATAACCGCAAAAGAAATAGTGTTTTTAGGATAATCTATAAACTCTAAAGGTATAGATAATTCCATATTTCCTCTTTTACCATATTTATCTAAAATAACACCATCTATAATTCCAGGACTTTTTATTTTCATTTTAAACCATTAACTACTTTCTTAAATTCGTCTCCCCTATCTTCAAATTTGGCATATTGATCCCAAGAAGCACAAGCAGGACTTAACAAAATAACACTGTTATCAATTGATAATTCATAAGCTTTTTTAATTGATTCTTCTAAATTATCTTTTTTATAACATTCTATATTATTTTTATTGCAAAAATCTAATATTCTATCTTTAGTTTCTCCATAACATACAACTGCTTTAACATTTTTCATATGTGGTAATAATTCATCAAAAGAATGTCCTCTATCTAATCCACCTAATAATAAATATGTTGGTTTATTAAATGAATCTAAGGCAATATTAGTTGACACAACGTTTGTTGCTTTTGAATCATTATAAAATTCTCTTGTATTTAATGTTCTTACATATTCTAATCTATGTGCAACACCACCAAAAGTAGTCAACACTTTTTTTATTATTTCATTTGAAACATTAAATTGTTTAGCAACAATAACCGCGCACATAATATTTTCATAATTATGATTACCTTTTAATTTTATTTCATCTAATTTAATAATTTCTTCTTTATAGTAAATTGCATTGTTTTTAATACAAGCATCACAATCTTTGTAAGCAGAAAAGTATATTTTATTTGATTTTATATCTTTTGTATTATTTATTACATCTAAATTATTACCATTTAATATTGCGATATCATTATTATTATGATATTTAAATATTCTTACTTTATTTTTAATATAATTTTCATAAGTTCCAAAATGATCTAAATGAGTTGGGGACAAATTAGTCATAACACCAATATCAATTTTAAAATCTTTAAAATCATGCATTTGATGTCCTGAAACTTCTAAAACTAAAATATCATTTTCTTTGACACTTTCTAGCAATGAACAAACTGGATAACCTATATTTCCACCCAAATGAACAGACAAACCTGCTTCTTTTAATATATTATAAGTTAATGTTGTTGTAGTTGTTTTACCATTACTTCCTGTAATACCAACTATTTTTACATTTTTAGGTAAATAATGATAAGCTACTTCTAATTCGTTTATAACAGGAATATTTAAATCATTTGCTTTTAAACAAACTGGATGATCTAATTTAATTCCTGGGTTTTTAACAACAAAGCTAAAACTATCATCTAATAAATCAACTGGTTTATCAGTTATTATTAAATTAACTCCCAACTCTTTTAATTCTTTTACTTTTTCTTCATCTTGTTCTTTCATATCAGTAATAACAATATCACAATTATGTTTAGCTAAAACCTTAGCTACTTCATAACCAGATCTTGCCATACCTAATATAAATATTTTTTTATTATCATACATTTTTATCACCTATTACATTATATCATTTTTTTATAAAAAAAGAAAAAATTGTAATATTTTATACAATTTTTTATAAATTATTTAATTTTTCTTTTACTAATTTATTAACTAATGACATATCAGCTTTACCTTTTAATAAAGGAGAAATCTTACCCATAATTTTTCCTGTATCAGCTTGACTTGTTGGATTTACTTCATTAAATACTTCATCAATAACTTTATTAATTTCTTCTTCACCCATCATAGCAGGCATATATTTTTCTAGAATACTTATTTCTTTTTCTGTTTGTTTAATTAAATCAGTTCTACCGCTTTTTTCTAAATCACTGATAGTTTCTTTTCTTGTTTTAATTTGTTTGGCTATTACAGCTACTACTTCATCATCTGTTAAATCTCTTTTTTTATTGATTTCCTCTAATTGAATAGCTCCTTTAACCATTCTCACAACATTTAATAAATCTTTGTTTTGATTTTTCATTGCATTTTTTAAATCAATCATTATTTTTTCTTTCATATATTATCCCTTTCTTATATTAAAAAAGCCCAAAGGCTTAATTATAATTTCTTTCACGACGACGACTATTTTTAATAGCTTCTTTTTTAGCTTCTCTTCTTCTTTCTCCTGGTTTACTATAGTGTTCTCTTTTTCTTACTTCTTTTAGGAGGCCATCTTTAACATTTTTTTGTTTAAACATTTTTAATGCACCATCAACATTACCATTTTTAACTACAACTTTTGACATATGATCCCTCCTTCCACACAACTACTTGAGATTATATCACTTTTTTCTTTATTTTACAATAGTTTTTTATTAAAAATAAAGAAAAAGAATGATTTTCACCATTCTTTTATACCGGACAAGAAGTCAAACATCTAATAGAAGAACCTATTAAATTACCCCAAGTTTGACAGTTTTTGAATAAAAAAGCAAAATAACCTATATAAAATATAGTTTTTTTATGTTTTAGGTATTG
>CALVSQ010000012.1 GCA_944359085.1 uncultured Bacilli bacterium
ATAGTTATTTATAATTCATTTGCTATTTCAGTAATGGAAAGAAAAAAACAATTTGGTTTATTTTCAAGTATTGGTGCCACTCAAAAACAATTAAGACATACTGTATTTTTTGAAGCGTTTATAGTAGGAATTATTGGTATACCATTAGGAGTTTTATCAGCTTATTTAGGAATCGGAATAGTTTTAATGATAGTTAATAAATTATTACCTAATTGGTTTGATTTCCCACTCGCTTTAGCCACTTATCCATTATTCATTATTATTCCAATTATTTTTATGATAATAACTATATTAGTATCAGCTTTTTTACCTGCTAGAAGCGCTAGTAAAGTAAGTCCTATTGAAGCTATTAGATTAAATGATGATATTAAAATTAAATCTAAAAAATTAAAAACACCTAAAATAATAAAATTATTTGGTGTTGAAGGTGAAATAGCTTATAAAAATATGAAAAGAAATAAGAAAAAATATAGAATAACTATTATTTCATTATTTATAAGTATTGTATTATTTGTATCATTTAGTAGTTTATTAAAATATGGTTTAACAAGTGCTTATGACTTTACTGAATTACCTAAATATGAATACGCTGCAAGTTTTTCTAGTGATAAACAAGAAAGCATAGATTCAATTATTAATCAAGTTTTAAAAATAGATGGTATTAAAAAATATAGTGTATATAATCAAGCTAATTTTTTAACAGATAATAATAATTATTTTACTAAAGAAGTATTAGATATGGAAAATACAGATAATGATAGAATAAGTGTTAATGTGTTAAGTTTAGATAATAAATCATATGAAGAATACAAAAAACAAATTGGATTAACATCTAATCAACCTATATTACTTAATACATATAGTTACATTAAATATAGTAATAATTCAAGAAAACAGATAACAGTTACTCCTTATAATAAAATATCATCATTAGAAATAAGAACATTTGATGAAAAAAATAGTTTTAAATTAGACAATATATATTCTACTTCAATATTACCATTTGGAATAGAAGAAACTTATTTAGGAATTATGACAATAATAGTAAATGAAGAAACATATAATCAATTAAAAGTTGATAATAACTATTATTCATCTATGTATGTTTTAGCTGACAATTATGATGAATTTGATAAATTATTAGATAGTGAAAGTAAAGAAAATATATTAACTGATGATGTTTCAGTTTATACTACAAATATTAAAAAAGAATTACAATTATTATCTAATATAGTATTTGTTATTAAATTATTATTATATGGTTTTATTAGTTTAGTTACATTAATAGGTGTTACTAGTGTAATAAATACTATTAATACTAGTATTGCTTTAAGAAAAAAAGAATTTGCAGTACTAAGAAGTATTGGTTTAACACCAAAAGGATTTAATAAAATGATGTTATTTGAATGCTTATTCTTTGGATTAAAATCATTACTATATGGTCTACCAGTCTCATTTATAGTTATATATTTATTCCATTTATCATTTAATGGTATTGTGTCATTTGATAGTATGTTAATACCTTATGAAAGTATATTAATAGCTATATTTGGTGTATTTATTATAGTTTTAATAAGTATGTGGTATGCTACTATAAAAATTAAAAAAGATAATATTTTAGATGCAATAAGAGAAGAAAATATTTAAAAATTTCTTCTCTTTTTTGTAAAGTTTTTTGATAAATTTCCGCGCGTACGTAATTTAGGTATTGAAATTAATAAAAAAATATAATATAATTTATTTATAATAGGAGAGATGATTATGGGAAATTTAAAAAATTACAAAACCTTTGGTTTTACACTTATTGAGTTATTAGCAGTAATTATAATTTTAGCTATAGTAGCATTAATCGCAACACCAATCGTATTAGATATAATAGATGATGCAAGAATATCAGCAGGCAAGTCAGAAGCAAATATGATATTGAGTGGAATAAATAATTATTGTGCTAGTGAAGATATGAAATATCAATTAGATAATAATTATGAAAGAATATGTATATCAAGTATGGATAAAGATGATGTACCAACAATGGTAAATTTAGGAAATGCGACAATAGATAAAATTACATATAATGGATCTAAATTAACTGAATTAGTAATAACAAGTAATAATCATAAATTTACATTATGTCCAAGTGGCACATTTGCAATGGATGATGAAAAATGCGATGATGAAGTAGCACAATCAGGAAATTTAATATCAACATTATTAGAACAATATCAAGAAGGAGAAACAACAGGATTAGTAAAAGATACAACAAATCCAAATTTGTATTATTACACAGGAACAAATGAAGAAGTAGCAAATAATTTCTTATGGTATGGAGGCCATCAATGGCGAGTATTAGAATTTGATACTGCAGAAAAAACATTAACTTTGATTACTCAACAGCCATTAACAGCAATCCGACCAGCTAGTGCAGCATGGACAACAAAAGATGCATATGAATCAAGTTATATCAATACATGGTTAAAAGATTATTTTTTGAACAGATTAGATAATAGTATTCAAAGCAATATTTTGTATAGTACATTTAATGTAGGAATATATACAGATGTTGATGAAATTACAACAAATCAAAAAGTAGGATTATTGGATAATGGTCAATATATAAGAGCAGGAGAGGCTGGTTCATATTTAGATATAAAAGATAATTTTTGGTTAGGAAATAGGTATAGTTCATCTGACATTAGTTATGTTAGTGAAAATGGTGTTAGTTACATTGGTCCTTGGAGGGCTCATGGAGTTCGTCCAGTTATAAAAATTTCTGATATAACCATCATAGGTGATGGTACTCTTACTAATAGTTATCATACTGAAAACAAAGCAAGCAATACAAATGAAGTCCAAGTAGGAGAATATATTAATGTGCCATATAGTGGAAGTGATAGTGCTTGTGGAAGTGATAATATGTGTACGTTTAGAGTGATAAATAAAGACGGTGATAGTATCAAAGTAGTACTAAATGGCTTGCTTTCAACAACAAGTCAATGGGCAGATAATGTAAGTGATAACATAACAACAGGTGATTTGATATATACGAATGTATTAGATAACTTTATTGAAAATATTGATAGTAAATATATAACAACAGGAACATATGGAGTGGGAATTTATGATGGCACAAATAGTTATACAGTACCACAAAGTACAACGATAACTGCTAATATAGGATTACCAACAGTTGGTGAGATGTTCAGTGGAAATGATATAGATTTAAGTACATCAAATTCAAAAACATTTGTAGATGTAAACACAATAGAAAATCCAATTGACACAGGTGGCTATTGGACAATGAATAGATTAGGTTCATCTTATGTTCGCTATGTATACGGCTTTGGCATTCTTGGTGACATTAGGCATTCAGATATGATTGGCGTTCGCACAGTAATATATTTGAAGTCAGGGGTTTCAGCCATAAATTTCTCATCTGGAGAAGGAACTGCGCAATCACCATATGTGTTAGAATAAGTAAATAATTAGATAATGGAAAAAATTTTAATAGAATTAAAGTCACACTTCGTCGATAATTTGGTAAGGTGTGATTAATGTTGATATGATAATATAAAATTTAATAATAAAATATTTTAAAGTACAAAAATACTAATGGGTTTCCATTAGTTTTTTTGTGCATAATCTTAATAATATTAAAAGTATAATAATAGGTGATAAAACAAGAAATAAAACAGTTGAAATAGTTAAACCAATTGCAACAATACTTAAATTTTTGATAATATCGCCTCATTTCTAATACAAAATTATAGCACACATTTCTAGTATTGACAAGTTTTAAAAATATGATACAATATATTTAATATTTGTTTGAAAGAGTATATATATTTGTTATTTAGAGAGCTGATGTTGGGTGAAAATCAGTTAAGAAATATATAGAAAGACATCAAACGATAAAATAATCGGTTAATCCCGTTAAAGATTTAAGAGCATAGAATTCTATGAAATAAGGTGGCACCGCGAAATAATTCGTCCTTATATTTATAGGATTTTTTTAATTATAGGAGGATTTATGAAAGTAAATAATAATACAAATTTTAATATTAAAAATGTAGGTGAAGTAGTAACATTATATGGTTGGGTAGCTAAAAAAAGAAATTTAGGTGGTTTAATTTTTATTGATTTAAGAGATAGAAGTGGAATTATTCAATTAGCTGTTAAACCTGATAATAAATATTACGATTTAGCTGAATCTTTAAAAAATGAGTATGTTATTAAAGTAGAAGGTATTATAACTGAAAGGGAAAGTAAAAATAAAAATTTATTAACTGGCGATATTGAAGTTATCATTAATGAATTAGAAGTATTAAATACTAGTATTGATTTACCTTTTAATTTAAATGATACTACTGCTTTAGAAGATACAAGATTAAAATATCGTTATTTAGATTTAAGAAGAAGTGAAATAAAAGAAAAGTTAGAAGCTAGACATAAAATTACTTTTGCTATAAGAGAATATTTAAATAAATTAAATTTCTTAGAAATTGAAACACCAATTTTATGTAAAAGTACACCTGAAGGAGCAAGAGATTATTTAGTTCCATCTCGTATATTTAATGGTAGATTTTATGCTTTACCTCAATCACCACAAATATTTAAACAATTATTAATGGTTGGTGGTATGGAAAGATATTTTCAAATTGCTAAATGTTTTAGAGATGAAGATTTAAGAGCTGATAGGCAACCAGAATTTACGCAAGTTGATATGGAAATGAGTTTTGTAACTGAAGATGATGTTATGAATTTAACAGAAGGATTAATAGCTTATATATTTAAACAAGTTAAAAATATTGATATTAAATTACCTTTAAGAAGAATGAAATATGATGATGCTATAAATTATTATGGCTCTGATAAACCTGATTTAAGATTTGATATGAAAATTAATGATATAACTGATATTTTTAAAGATACTGAATTTACTATTTTTAAAGATGTATTAAATAATAATGGTATAATC
Source organism: uncultured Bacilli bacterium (assembly GCA_944359085.1). Taxonomy (GTDB): domain Bacteria; phylum Bacillota_I; class Bacilli_A; order RF39; family UBA660; genus Faecisoma. The sequence goes on from CALVSQ010000012.1 coordinate 4,976, forward strand.
AATTGTTTAGTTGTTAAAAATAGTGCGGATAAATTTTCAAGAAAAGATATTGATAAATTAACTGAATTTGTTAAAACATATAAAGCAAAAGGTTTAGCTTATATTAAAATAGATAATGAAGTAACAGGAAGTATTGCTAAAGTTATAACTAATGTAGAATTAAGTAATTTAAAATCTAAATTAAATTTAGAAAATAATGATTTAGTTTTAATTATATCTGATAAAAAACAAATAGTTAAACAAGCATTAGGGGCTTTAAGATTACATTTAGGTAAACAATTAAATTTAATAAGTAATAATTATGAATTATTATGGGTTGTTGATTTTCCTTCATTTGAATATAGTGAAGAAGAAAATAGATATGTAGCTTGTCACCATCCTTTTACTGCTCCAAAAGATAGTGATATCGATAAATTATTAACTGATAAAGCTAACTGTTATTCTAAAGCTTACGACATTGTAATTAATGGTTATGAAGCAGGTGGAGGAAGTATTAGAATTCATGACCAAGAAGTTCAAAAGAAAATGTTTGAAGCATTAGAATTAACTGATGAACAAATTAAAGAAAAATTTGGTTTCTTTGTTGATGCATTAAAATATGGAACACCTCCACATGGTGGCTTAGCGTTAGGTTTAGATAGATTAACGATGTTACTTACTAATACTGAAAATATAAGAGATGTTATAGCATTTCCTAAAACAGCTAGTGCATCTGATTTAATGAGTGAATGTCCGAATATTGTCGACGAAAAACAACTAAAAGAGTTAGGTATAAAAACAAATTAGTTGTTTTTTAATAATTTATTTTATGATATAATTAATAATGGAGAGTGATTACGTGAATAAAACAGCGAAAATAATTCTTAACGTATTAATATTAATTTTAATTAGTATAATAATATTTTTAGTTCTTAGAAATTTTTTATTAGATAAAAAATTAAAAGATGAAATAAATAAAACATATAATTTAATTATTATGGATGATTATAATTATAAAGATGTTTATGAAAAAATTGATAATATAGTAACAAAAGAAGGTTACGCAATAGTAGAAGATTCAGCTAAAGATTATTTATTAGATTATTTTTTAGAAGTATTAAATTTAGATGAAACTTATGAAAAAGCTAATATTGAAAATATAATATCAATCGAAAATATTAAAAAAGATGGTAAAAAATTTAAAAATTCTAAAGAAACTTTATCTAGTTTAAAAGAAAGTATAGAAAATATTGAAGAAGAAATTTTAAATAATTTAAACAAAGAAAAAATGATAAGTTATATAAATGATAAAAATTTAGCTGATAGTTATATTAAATTATATGAATCATTAGATTTTATGAAAGATAAAAATATTGAAAAAAGAAAAAGTCAAATTGAAGATAAAGTTAATTCATATTTATCTAAAATAAATAAAATAGAAGAAGTAATTGATTTTTTAATTAAAAATAATAATTGGAAAGTAGAAAATGAACAAGTAAAATATGAAGATGAACAATTATCTATTGAATATAATGAGATGATTAATTCAATATATGAAGAAACCAATAATTAAAATTGTAGATGAAATTGGTATAGTTAGTTCATTAACCAATTGTATTTTTAACAATGTTAAAATAACAAATCAAGAGGGAAGCGTTACTTGTAAAGAAGTATTATTTGATAGTTGTGAAATAGAAAAAGTGGATTTTACTAAGCATAAAATAAAAAAATTAGAATTTATTGATTGTAAAATAGTAAATTGTGATTTATCAAATTTTGAATTTGAGCAAATATCTATTACAAGAAGTGAATTTATTAATTGTAAAATGATGGGAACTAATTTTATTGAATCTTCACTTTTTGATTGTTTATTTGATAATTGTGTATGTAGATATATTAATTTTTCTAATGTGAAAATTAAAAATAGCATATTTAAAAAAAGTATTTTTATAGAATCTAATTTTTTAGAAGTTATAAGTAATAATTTAATCATTGATGATTGTAATTTTACTAATAGCCAATTTTATAATAATGACTTTAAAAATATTGATTTTTCAACATCTATAATAACTAATATAACTACTGATTTAAAAAGTATAAAAAAAATAACTGTTAATAGTAATCAAGCTATTGATTTAGCTGTTCTTTTAGATATAAATGTTAAACTGTAATAATTTTTTACAGTTTTTTAATATAATTAATTATGAGAACTATATTTTATTTAATTTTAGGATTTATTTTAAATGTGATTTTTCTTATAATACTATTACCAATTTTAACAATAAATAAAATATATCAAATTATAAATAATATGATATAATTGATGTGGTGATAGTATGAAAACTATTTTAAGTATTTTTTTGTTTATTGTTTTTTTGTTAGGTGTTTATTTTAACAAATATTTAATTTGGATAGATGATTTTGGTTACTCAATTATTTCATTATTTATTTCTGATACTATGACTAACATAATGAAATTTATTACTTTTTTTGCAGATCCTATTTGGTGTATATTATTTAGTTGTTTAGTCATTGTATTATGGAAAAAAATAAGAAAAGTTTTTTTAATTAATTTATTATCCGTTTTTACATTGAACTATATTTTAAAATTAATTTTTTCAAGAGAAAGGCCAATTGATATAAATATAATTACTGAAACAGGTTATAGTTTTCCTAGTGGACATGCTATGATAAGTTTAGCTATTTATGGATTTCTAGCTTATTTATTATGGAAAAGTGATTATAAATATAAAAAAATTTGTATTTCATTATTGATATTGTTAATAATTTTGATAGGTATTAGTAGAATATATTTAGGTGTTCATTATACATCAGATGTAATTGCGGGATTTATTATATCACTTAGTTATTTGTTATTTTTTATTGATTTTATTTATCCAAAAATAAAAGAGAAGTGATTTTCTTTTATATTATAGCAGTTTGCTTGTAATTTCGTATTTGCAAGCATCAGTTCCTATCATAAAGGTCATATTGTAAGCTTGACTAAAATCAAAATCAGCAGGAATACTTAATACGTTATCTACAAATGTTATACCTTTTGGTAGGATAGATGTTGAAGTTACAGTTACTTTTGGATCAGTTTCAAAAATAATATCAGTAGCTAATTTTGTACCTGTAAATAAATATGTATTATTTTCTTCTTCAACAATTTTTCCAGCTTCTGGATTAGATAAAGTTAAATTTAAAATAGAAGTAACACAAGGACATGTATCGCATATACAATTATTGAATAGTTCAAGTTTTCCTTGTAAAACAGTTTCTAGACGAGTGATTGAATTAACCATGGATTTTACGGAATCATTAACTTTTAATAATTCATCAGTTGTCTTAGCTGTTTTTAAAGCGGCTTGAATTTTTTCGCCTTCAGCATTTAAAATGTGTGATAAACCAGTTTGTTGTAGGGCAACAGATTCAATTATATCGGTTACAGATTCACATCTTTTAACACCACTAGGCTTAATTATTGGCATTGACATTTTATCACCACCTTTCAATTTATGTTATGTTAAAAAAAATTTTTTGAAAGGGTATTTATAACAAAATATTTTTAATTACATATAGTAATTAATAGGTGGGTAAAATGTTTAAATTAATAAAAAAAATACCTTTAGAATATGATGGTATTTGTTATTATAAAGAAAATTATTTATTATTAAAAGATAATGTAATTGATTTTTATGATAATGATTTTAACAAAATAAAAAAAATAAAATTAGATAATAAATTTAATTATATAACATGTAATAATGAATATATATTTTTAGCTAACGATAAAGAAATTTATAAATATGGCTTTGATAATTTAATTAAATTAGATATAAATTTAGATATTATAAATATAAGTTATATTGATAGTTTAATCATTATAACTAAAGATAAGATATATTCATATAATGATAAATTAAATGAATATTTGGATATTAAATGTTCAAATATATTTAATATAAATGATAAAATATATTATATAAAAGAAAATGAATTATATGAAAAAAATAAAATACAATGTTTTGATTTTAAAATAAAAGATTGTTGTTATAATAATTGCTTAGTTTTATTATCAAATTGTATATACATATATAATATTGATTGTTATGATAAAATATCAAAATTGTTAAAATGTTTGTGTAAAAATGAAAGCATTCCTAATTCAATAGCTTGTATTGAAAAAGCATTAGCGAACATTTTAAATGAAGAAGCTAATAAAATAAAAAAAGCAATTTGTTTATCTAATAATATTTGTGATTTAATTAAAATTAATGAATCGGTTAATCAGACAATTAAAAATATTATTTTATTAGAACAGGTTTTATGTTCAAAATTAGATATATACAATAGTAAAAAATAATATAGAAAAAAATCTATATTTTTTTTAAAATAAATGATATAATTTAAATAGGTGGAGTATGAAAACAGATAGAAACATATTAATAGCATTTATTTTAAATATAAGTTTTTCATTATTAGAAATAATAGGCGGTTTTATAACTAATAGTATTTCTATTTTATCGGGAGCAGTTCATGATTTAGCAGATGCTGCAAGTATTGGAATATCCTATTTTTTAGAAAAAAAGAGCAAACATAGACCTAATTATAAATATACTTATGGTTATGTTAGATATTCTATTTTAGCTGCTTTTATAACTACTATAATTTTACTTTGTGGTTCATTATTAGTAATATATAATGCTACAAATAGATTGTTTAATCCCATTGATATTGATTATGATGGCATGATTATAATAGCTTTAATTGGTATTTTATTTAACATTATAGCTGTACATAAAACTAAAGGCGGACATTCTTTAAATCAAGAAGCCGTGAATTTACACTTATTACAAGATGTTTTAAGTTGGATAGTTGTTTTGATAGGTTCAATATTAATTAAATTTACTAAGATAAATTATATTGATTCTATAATGAGTTTTATTATTTCAATTTACATAATAATTCATGCTTTAAAGCATTTAAAAATAGTATTAGATTTATTTTTAGAAAAAACACCAGATAATATAAATATCAGAAAAATAAAAAAAGAATTATTAGAAAATAAAAATATAGTAAGTATTAATCATATTCATATTTGGAGTATGGATGGATATAATAATTATGCTACTTTACATGCTATTATTAATAATGATGAAGTAGAAAAGATAGAAGAATATATTAAAGAATATTTAAAAAAAGAAAATATTAGTCATACGACTATTGAAATAGAAAGGAAAAAATATGGAAAAAGTTTATTTTACAAAAGAAATAAGTAGTGAAAGTTTAATTAAAATATATGAAAAGTTAGATTGTAAATTAGGAGGAAGGGTAGCTGTTAAAATTTCAACAGGTGAAGCAGGAAATAATCATTATTTAAAACCTAGTTTGATTAATGATTTGATAAATAAATTAAATGGTACAATTGTTGAATGTAATACAGCTTACGAAGGAAAAAGAAATACAACTAAAGATCATTTGCAAACCATTAAAGAACATGGATTTATTAATGTTGATTTATTGGATATTGATGGAGATAAATCGATTCCGGTTGTAGGTGGTAGACATTTAAAAGAAAACTATGTAGGAAAAAAATTGATAACTATGATTCAATGTTGATGTTATCACATTTTAAAGGACATCCAATGGGTGGCTTTGGTGGAGCATTAAAAAATATGTCAATCGGTTTAGCTTCATCTAGAGGCAAAGCTTGGATTCATAGCGGTGGAGTAGAAAGAGATAATATTTGGGCAACACCACAAGTTGATTTTATTGAATCAATGGCTGAAGCTGACAAGTCAGTAGTAGATTATTTTAAAAATATAGTTTATATTAATGTTGTTAATAATATATCAGTTGATTGTGATTGTGTAGCTGATCCAGAAGCGCCTTGTATGAAAGATATTGGAATACTTGCTTCATTAGATCCTGTCGCATTAGATCAAGCATGTTTAGATTTAATTTACAACTCTGATGATCCAGGGAAAGAACACTTTATTGAAAGAGTAGAATCAAGAAAAGGAAAAATCATTTTAGACCATGCTGAAGAATTGGGTATTGGTAGTAAAAAATATCAATTAATTAATATAGATTAACAAAATTATATAATATAAAAAATAAATAATAAAAAAAGCTTGACAAACATATAATAAATGGTATAATTATATACGAAATGAAGAAGGAAAGCGAGTATTCTCCACCTGATAGCACATTAGCTATGGGTTATAAGCCAAAATTTTTAATTGCGTTTATAAGAGGTGGATACTATATTTGTGTCTACTTTTTTATTGTTGGAGGTGTCAATTATCGCAAATAAATCAAAAGATTCATTAATTAATGAACAAATTAGAGCTAAAGAAGTTATGGTAATCGGTCCTAAAGGAGAACAATTAGGTACTAAAAATATTAAAGATGCATTAACTTTAGCTAATTATGCAGGATTCGACTTAGTTTTAATTAATCCAAATGGTAATCCGCCAGTTTGTAAAATAATGGATTACAACAAATTTAAATATGAAAACAAAAAGAGAACTAAAGAGAATTTAAAAAAACAAAGAGAAGCAAATTTAGAAATGAAAGAATATCGTTTATCAGTAACTATCGATGTTCATGATTTTAATACTCGTGTTAAAAATAGTGCGAAGTATTTAGAAAAAGGACATAAAGTTAAAGCAACGATAAGATTTAAAGGAAGAGAAATGGCTCATCCAGAATTAGGAAAAGATGTTTTAATGCGCTTTGCTACTGCACAAGAAAGTGTAGCGATTATTGAACAACAACCTAAAATTGAAGGTCGTATCATGTCTATGATATTAGGGCCAAAGAAAGAAAAATAGGAGGAATTTTATATGCCAAAAATGAAAACACATAAAGGTACTAGTAAAGTATGTAAAGTAAGACCAGGTGGAACAGTTAAAATTGGTCATCCTGGAACAAGACATAACACAGGAAAGAAAAATGCTGCAAGCAACAGAGTAGGTAGAACAGCTTCTACTTTAAGTAAGAGTGATTACAAAAGAATTAAGGATTTAATATAAGGAGGTAAATTATGGCAAGAGTTAAAGGTGGAACTATTAGTCGTGCAAGACATAAAAAAGTAATGAAACAAGCTAAAGGTTACTTTGGTAGCAAACATAGATTATATCGTACTGCTAATGAACAAGTAATGCATTCTGGTAAATACGCTTACCGTGATAGAAAACAAAAGAAAAGAGATTTCCGTAAATTATGGATTACAAGAATTAATGCAGCTTGTAGACAAAATGATATTAGTTATTCTAAATTTATCAATGGTTTAACTAAAGCTGAAATTGATATTAATCGTAAAATGTTAAGTGAAATAGCTATCGATAATCCAGCTGCATTTACAGAATTAGTTAATACTGCTAAAAATGCTTTAGAAGGTAAAGTAGAAAAAACTACTAAAACTGTAAAAAAAGAAACTAAAGAATTAAAAAATGATTTATCTAGTAAAACAGTTGCTGAATTAAGAGAATTAGCTAAAGAAAAAAACGTTGAAGGATATTCAACAATGAAAAAAGCTGAATTATTAGAAGTTTTAAAATAATTGTTAATTAATTTTAACAATTTTTTTCTTGTCTTATTATAGTATTTATTATATAATTATAATGGTGATACTATGAAAATAATAAAGTGGCCATTAATTTATTTCTTATTTCAATTTGTTTTAATTTTTTTATTAGCTTATACTTATATTTCTTCAGGTAATGATGTTAATTTATTTAATGAATATTTAAGTAGCAAACAAATTTATTTGGCTTTTATTTTAGCCTTTATATTTATACCATTATTAATAAAAGATTATAAAAAAATTAATTTTGATAAAAAGAATAAAATTAATTACTTACAATTGATTTTAATTGGAATAATTTTAAGTTTAATTTATAATGTTTTTGCTTATTATTTTAATTTTCTATTAAAAACTTCATTATTTGATAATAATCATAATTTAATAGTTACTTTAATTTCAACTGGTCTAATAGGACCTATTATTGAAGAATTAATGTTTCGAGGTATTATTTATAATGAATTAAAAAATAAATATTCAAATATGAAAGCTATATTAATAACAACTATCTTTTTTGCTGTAATTCATATGAATATTATTCAGATTTTATATGCTTTTGCTCTAGGATTTATATTAATATATGTATATGAAAAATATAAAAATATTAAAGCTCCAATTATATTACATATGGCTAGTAATATGACAACCACTTTATTTTTACCAATATTAATTCAAAATAATTTAATAATTAATTATAGTGTATTTTTAATTTGCTTAATTTTGTTAATAATAATAAAGAAATATACGAAAATATTTAAGATGTGATATAATTGATATAGGTGAGGTTATGAAAAATTTATATATAGATTTTGATGGAGTAATAATGGATACAATAAGCGTTACTTATGATATGCTAGATAGATTAGAAGTTGATAGAAAAGATCCAGATAAGATGAAAGAATTTTTTTCAAATTTAAATTGGAAACAACTACTTACTTTGACACCTATTATTAATGATGCATTTAATTGTTTAAAAAAAATATTCGCTTCTAATAAATTTAATGTTGCAATACTTACGCATGTTAATTCATTAGATGAAGCAGTAGCTAAAATAAATTATATTAGGAAATATTTTAAAGATGTAACAATTATTCCTGTTCCAAGAGAAATATCAAAAACAAAAATATGTTTAAGTAAAGATGCTATTTTAATTGATGATTATTCAGGTAATTTAAAAGAATGGGCATCTGAAGGAGGAATTGGAATCCAATTTTCAAGAGATTTAACTAAAGATAAAGGTTTTCCTGTTATTGATAAATTAGATAAAGTAATAGATATGTTTTAGGAGGAATAATTATGGGACTATTTATATTATCTTTATTAAGTATGTTTTTATATGTATGTTTAGATTTAAAAAAATCTTTTCATATGTTACAACAAAATTGGTATAATGATGGCAATAGATATTTAAAATGGATCAATAACAATAGTAGATTTATATTTTTATGGTTTGATTATTTATACATATTTATTGTATTATTAGGTATGTTTATAAATAATAATATTTTAAGTATCATTGTAACAATTTATTATTTAATTATATCTGTTATTTTATATAATCGATATAAACATGAACAAGTAAAAAAACCACTTGCTTTTACTAGTAGAATTAAAAGAATGTGTGTTACTATTTTAATTATTTATAGTATACCAATTGTGACAATTTTATTAACATTCTATTCTAAAAATTTATATTTATATTATTTTATAATAGGAAGTTTAATTTATTTTAATTATTATATAGTTTATTTAGCTAATATAATAAATAAACCAATTGAAAAATTAGTTTACTTATATTATAAAAGAAAAGCAAATAAAAAATTAAAATCATTATCGCACATGAAGGTTGTAGCTGTAACAGGAAGTTATGGAAAAACTAGTACTAAAAATATTATAAGTGATATTTTAAATGTTAGATATATGGCTTTCCCAACCCCTCAAAACTTTAATACTAACTATGGATTAATTAGAACAATTAATGAATATATTGATAAATATAATGATTATTTTATAGCTGAATTAGGTGCATTTAGAAGAGGAGACATTAAGTCACGTGCTAGTATTGTTAAACCTAAATATGGCGTATTAACTAAAATTGGTACTGCTCATTTAGACACATTTGGTTCAATTGAAAATACAACAAAAGCTAAGTTTGAATTAATAGAATATTTACCTAAAGATGGGGTAGGATTCTTAAATATTGATGATGAATTACAAGTAAATTATAAATTAAAAAATAACATTAAAATAGTTTGGTATGGATTATCTGATAAAGCAGATGTTTATGCTACAGATATTAAATATTCAAACAAAGGAATGAGCTTTAATGTTCATTTTAAAGGTGATGAAAAATCTTATGAATTTACAACAAAACTATTAGGTGAAGCTAATGTTTATAATATTTTAGCTGGTATTGCAGTTAGTAAGGAATTAGGATTAAATATTGAAGAATTACAAAAAGGTGTATTACAAATTAAAACAATTGAACATAGATTAGAAATGAAAAAATATGGTAATATCACTTATATTGATGATGCTTATAATTCTAATCCAGTTGGATCTAAAATGGCTTTAGATGTTTTGAAACTAATGCCAGGTAAAAAAATAATTATTACCCCAGGTATGATTGAAATGGGTGATAAACAATACGAAGTAAATTATAATTTTGGTAAATTTATAGCTGATAGTGTTGATTTAGCGATTCTAGTAGGTACTAATCAAACTAAACCAATTCAAGATGGTATTAAAGATTCTAAATTTGATGATGATAAATTAATTATTGTTAATGATGTAAAAGAAGCTATCAATATTGCTCAAAATTATTATAAAGGTAAAGAAGTATATATTTTATTAGAAAATGATTTACCAGATTTATTTAATGAAAAATAAGACATATTAAGATTTATGTCTTTTTTGTTTACGATTTGACAATTAAAAAAAATAATATTATAATAATCACTCAAAAAGGGGGAACCTTTATGGAAAATAGTTTACGTGATTTAATAGTTTTAATATTTGAAGGATATTTAAAAAGAAAAAGTGAACATCGTTTATATCAAAAAGATAGTTTAATTCCTGAACAAATAATATCTATGTATTATCAATCTAATAGTGATCCACAATTTAATACTATTTATTATAATTTTAAAAGAAATTATTTATATAATGAAAGTCGAATTGATGAAACAATTACAGAAGAAGAAAGAAAAGGCTTATCTAAGGTATATGATTATATAAGAGATTATGACTTTAGTAAGCAAAAATTTGATATATTTGTTGAAGCAATGAAAATACATATGCTTTTATATTCAGAATGTCCACATCCTGAATTTGGTGGTCAATTAAGAAATGATAGTGTCATTTTAAATAATGAAATAATTGAAGTACCATCAGCAGATGAAGCAAAAAGATATTTTCAATCATTCATAGGTAAAACATTACCTGAAGTTGACTTTAAAAATTCTGTTTCAATTTTTGATTATATTAATTCGTGTATTTATATTACTACCGAATTAATTAAAGCTCAACCATTTATTGATGGTAATAAACGTACATTTAGAGCATTATTAAATTTAATGTTTAAACAATATAATTTACCACCGGTTTATGTTAAAACAAAAGAAAGAACTGAATATAAAGATGCTTTAATGAAAGCAATGAAAAAAAAAGATTATACTTCATTAAATCAATTTTATTATTATAAGATATGTGATTCAATTTATGATTTAGATATTTCTGAAGAATTAAAACCAGATCAACCCAAAAATTTAGTAAAAAAATAAAAACTCTATTTAAGTAGAGTTTTTAAGTGCTTTTTAACTTCATCAATATCACAAAATTCAATTATTTTATCTTTTAATATTTGATAGTTTTCACTGCCTTTACCAATAATTAAGACAATATCATCTTTATGAGCAATATTAATTGCTTTTTTTATTGCTTCACTTCTATCTAAAATGATTTCATAGTTTTTATAATCTTTAACATTACTAACTAAATCATTAGCTATATCCATAGGATCTTCTCCTCTTGGATCTTGACTAGTTACAATTGCATAATCACAATTAGTTATAACGTTATATCCTTTACTAGGTCTTTTAGATCTATCTCTTTCTCCTGGTTCAGAAAAGACAACAATTAATTTATTAAATACTAAACTATTAATAAATTCTAATAATTTACTTATACCATTTGGAGTATGAGCATAATCAACAATAACTTTGAAATTTTGTCCCATATCAATACTTTCTAATCGGCCACTTATTTTAATATTTTTAACTTTAGCTATTAATTCATTTAAATCATAACCTAAACTAACTAAAGCAAGTAGGGCAGCACATAAATTGTAAACATTAAACATAGCTATTAAAGGACTTATTATTTTATATTCTTTATTTTGATAAACAATTGTAAATGTAGTTTTATCAATATCTAGTTTAACATCTTTAAAATATAAATCATTATCAATATCTTTACCATAAGTATATATTTTTTTACAGTGTTTAGCTACCTCATTAAAATGTTCATCATCTTTATTTAAAATACAAGGACCTATAGTATTATCAAATAATTTACATTTACAGTTAATATAATTTTCTAAAGTTTTGTGAGTATTTAAATGTTCTTTAGTAATATTAGTAATAATACTACAATTAAATTCAATTCCATCAATTCTATTATAATGTATTGCTTCACTAGATACTTCCATACTAACATTTTTAATCCCATTTTTAGCCATATCATAAAATAATGGTATGGTTTTATCTAATCCTGGGGTTGTATTAAGTGTTTTTTCTTTATAATTATTATAGTTAATTCCATTTGTTCCTATATAAGCACAATTAGATAATAATTCATAAATAATTGTCGCAACAGTTGTTTTACCATCAGTGCCGGTTACTCCTATCATATTTAATTTTTTAGTAGGATAATCATAAAATTTATTTATTATTTCAACATAAGTTTCATTCGGATTATCAGCTTTAATAATAGGAACTTGTTTATTTCCAACATCTTTTTTAACTATAACTGCACTAGCGCCTTTATTAATGGCATCATCAATAAATAGGTGTCTATCCATCGTTTTAGTATCAGTACAAATAAATAAATCGCCTTTTTTAATATTTACTGAACTTGTTTTAATACCAGTTATATCTATATCATAATCACAATTTATTAATTCTTTTAATTTCATTTTTTCACCTTCTTAATTATTATTATAGCACATACTCCTGCAAGAAAAATAATTATATAATTATTATTTGTATTTGTTTTTTCTTCTTCTACTATAAAATTTTCATATTCATTAATTAAATTATTTATGTTTTCTACATTTCCATCAAAGTTAATAAAATAATTTTTAACTTTATTATTAATATTATCATAATTTTTATTATCTTTATATTTATTATAAACATCAATTAAGTTATTTATTTCATCAGGTATTTCATATAAAGATGGGGCAATATCAGGTGTTTTGTAATAATTAGTTGCATTTTCATAAGCACTAGCTATTTGGTATAAAGTTGTTTCATTTTGACTCATTATTTCTAATCCATATGGTAAATCATTGTAATATCCCATTGGAACACTGATAGCAGGATAACCGATTAAAGGAGTTGTACTAGAACTAGCTGTATATATTTGACTATATTTAGCTTCTTCGTTAGTAAATATTTTTCTTTTTAAAGTGGGGTAGATAATAGCGTCATAATTTTCAAATCTATTATTTGCAATTTTAATATTATTATTACGAATACTTATATAATTTTTATAACTATCAGTTAGTTTATAATCATTATTACAATAATATCCATTATATCCTTCAATATACTGAGTATAACCACCATTTTTAATTAAATCATCTAAACTTTTTATTTTACTTGATGTTCCTTTTAAATATTCATTAAAGTTATAACACATTGTAGTAGCATCAAATTTATAAGTTAATGAAAAGCTATCTATATAAGTTATTTCAGCTCCTAATTCTTTTAATTTATCAATTACCTCATTCATCATATCATAAATAAATTTATCAGTTTTACCATAAGTAATACTAGTACTATTAGTATTCGGATTCATAAATCCAGATACGACAGCAATTTTAATACCTTTTAAATCTTTATTTAAATAATCTTCATATTTAATGTCTTTATCATCTAAAATATCTAATACTATAGCGTTATCACTTACATATTTAGTTATAACACCAACAACATCTCTTGTTTCTTCAAATTTAATTACACCACTGGTATTTATTAAATCAAATGATGGTCTTAAGCCTACAACTCCATTAGCACTACTAGGAACTCTAATTGAACTACCAGTATCAGTACCTAGAGCATAGACAGCTAAATTAGCAGCAACTGAAACAGCACTTCCACCTGACGAACCATATGATGAATAATCGGTATTAAATGCATTATAAGTATAACCAAAACTACTATGAGTATATGATGCATTAAAAGCAAATTCATCCATATTAGCCTTACCAATTATAATAGCACCATTATCTATTAATTTTTGAACAGCATAACTATTTTCATAAGGATAAGAATCTAATAAAGCTTTAGTACCATTAGTTGTAGGAAGTCCTCTAACATCAATATTATCTTTAACAATAACAGGTAATCCAAATATTAAACTTCTTCTTCCTTTTTCTTGATATTCTATATCTAATTTTTTAGCTTCTTCTATAGCGTTTTCATTAATTGTAATTAAAGCATTATATTGTTCATTATATTCATTGATTCTATCTAAATATAATTTAACTATTTTTTCATAAGTTAAATAACCTTGATCAACATATTCTTGTATTTCATATATATTTAATTCATTAATGTCTACTATTGCTTGTTCTAATGCATTAATTTTAAAAGGAATTAATAATAAAAGTAATAAAAGCTTTTTCATTTACATTCACCACCTATATTTTACCACATTTTTCCTTTAATTGAATAGAATAAAATAGGTGATTATAATGAATATTAAAGATGATTCAAGAAAAGTAAATAAAGGTGACATATTTGTTGCTTTAAAAAAATTTCATGATGGTCATGAATATGTTCTAGAGGCTATAAAAAATGGGGCCAGTAAAGTAGTGGTGGAAGATGGTGATTACGAAGCTGAAACAATAAAAGTAAAAGATACACATGAATATTTAGTAAATTATTTATATGATAATTATTATGATAAAATTAAAAAATTAAAATTAATTGGTATGACAGGAACTAATGGTAAAACAACAACTTGTTTTTTGATATATCAAGCTTTAAATAAATTAGGTATAAAATGTGCTTATATAGGAACTATTGGCTTTTATTTAAATAAAAAAATTAAAGTATTAAATAATACAACTCCTGATATATTAGAAATATATGAACTATTATTAGAATGTGTAGATAAAAATTATGAGTATGTAGTAATGGAATGTAGTAGTCACGCTTTAGATATGCATAGATTGGATGGATTACAATTTCAATATGGTATATTTTCTAACTTAACACAAGATCATTTAGATTATCATAAAAATTTAGAAAACTATATAAAAGCTAAACAAAAATTATTTGATAAAGTAACTATTAAAACTTTAGTTAATAGTGATGATAAATATAAAGATTATTTTATTAGAGATAACACTATAACATATGGATTAAATGGTGATTATAAATTAAGTGATATAAATCTTAAAGAAAGAACTTTTAAAGTTAATAATATAACTTATAAAACTAATTTAATTGGGAAACATAATATATATAACTTATTAGTTGTAATTGCTTTATTAACTGAATTAAAACTAGATACTAAAGTAATAGAAGACTTAACATGTCCTCCAGGTAGAATGGATATCGTAAATTTTAATAATAATATGATTGTAATAGATTATGCTCATACACCAGATGCAGTTAGTAAAATATTAGATTCAGTTAAAGAATTAGAATTTAATAAAATAATTACTATAATCGGTTGCGGTGGAGATAGGGATAGTTTTAAAAGACCAATTATGAGTAAAATTGCCTGTGATAATAGTAATTATGTCATTTTTACAAATGATAATCCTAGATATGAAAATCCTAATAATATTATTAGTGACATGTTACATAATCTTGACAAATTTAATTATGAAATTATCTTAAATCGTGAAAAAGCAATAATAAAGGGTATACAAATGTTAGAAAAAAATGATATACTATTAGTGCTTGGAAAAGGGCATGAAAATTATCAAATTATAAATGGAGTAAAACATCATTTTGATGATAAAGAAATTGTACTAAAAAATATATAAGTGGAGATGATTATGTGTTAATTTTAGCAAAAGCTGTACTAGCATTCATGATAGGGTTTATATTATCAATTGTATTTGGAGTAATTTTAATACCATTGTTAAGAAAAATGAATATTAAACAAACTGTAAGTATATTTTTATCTAAACATAAAGATAAAGAAGGGACACCTACTATGGGAGGCTTAATATTTATAATTCCAACTGTTTTATCAGTTATTATATTACTTTTGACTAATAAATTAGAGATGACTTATAATTTAGGAATTATTTTATTTGTTTTCCTAGCTTATGGCCTATTAGGGTTTATTGATGATTATTTAATTATTAAAAGACATAATAATTTTGGTTTAACAGAATTACAAAAACTAATAGGTCAAATTTTAATAGCTGTTGTATTTTTTATTTTGTTTAGAGCAGGTGGTAGAGAACCAGTATTAGAAATATATACATTTAATTTAACTATTCCTTTAGGTTGGTTTTATTGGTTACTTATATTGTTAATGTTGGTAGCAACTACTAATGCGGTTAATATAACTGATGGATTAGATGGATTAGCAGGTGGACTATCAGCAATTGCATTTTTAGCTTTTGGTATGATAGCTTGGGCGTCTTTAGGTATTGAAGGTAGTGAAGATATTGGTGTATTTTGTTTCATATTAGTAGGAGCATTAATAGCATTCTGTTTCTTTAATACATATCCTGCTAAAGTCTTTATGGGTGATACTGGATCTTTAGCATTAGGTGGTACACTAGCTGCTGTATCAATTGTATCAAGTCATGAATTAACATTAATAGTTGTAGCTGGTGTATTTGTAATTGAAACTTTGGTATGTATTATTCAAAGAGCATCAGTTAGATTTACAGGAAAAAGAATATTTTTAATGACACCTTTACATCATCATTTTGAAAAATTAGGTTGGCATGAATTAGATATAGTTAAAATGTTTTGGTTTTTTGGAATTGTGTTAGCTGCTATTGCAATACTATGGGGTGTATGGATATAAGATTAGATGAAAATCTAATTTTTTTTATTGACTGATATAATAAAAAATTGTATAATTTAAGTATAAGAATAGGAGTTAGATAGTATGAATAAAATAGCAAATAGCAAAAATGGGGGGGGGTATTTACAAAATAATGCTTTTACCTTAACGGAATTAATTGGTGTAGTAATTATATTAGGTATAATATCTTTACTAGCATTCCCACCAATATTAAATGCGATAAGAAGTACCAAAGGTAAAATAAGTGATGCTAGTAAAGAAATACTTTATAATGCAGTAGGACTTTATGTTAGTGACAACATCAATAATTATCCCAAATATAATGGAAATAAATATTGTGTAACTGTAAATGAATTAATTAAAGGAGAATACTTACCAACAACAGTATATGATTCAGTAACAGGAAATGAAATACCACAAGATAGTAAAATTGAAATAAATATAGAGAATGATATTTATAGTTACAATTTAAATAATGAATGTAAAGAATATTATAAATATGGCCCATTAATAAAGGTTTTATTAGGGCAATATAATGAATCAAATACAAATGGATTAGTAAAAGACACAACAAGTGAAAATATATATTATTATAAAGGAACTAATGGAGAAGTAAGTAATAACTTTTTATGGTATGGAGGACATCAATGGCGAGTAATAGAATTTGATATAGAGAAAAATACATTGACATTGATAACACAGCAACCTTTAGTTTTGATTCAACCAGCAAGTAGTGTATGGACTACAGAAAAAGAATATAATGAAAGTTATTTAAATCAATGGTTAAATGAATATTTTTGGAATAGTTTAGATAATAGTATACAAAATAACATAGTGGATAATACATTTAATGTTGGTATATATGGTGAAACAATATCAGAACAAAATGTTGAAAAAATAAAAACAGTAAAAAAAGTAGGATTATTGGATACAAAACAATATTTAAGAGCAGGAGAACTAGATTCATTTTTAGATATTAAAGATGAGTTTTGGTTAGGAAATTTGTATAATTCTTCTCAAATTCGTCGTGTTGGCAGTGGAGGAACTATATATATGGGTGATTTAACTTTTTTTGCTGGAATTCGCCCAGTTATAAAAATATCAGATATAATTGTTAATAATGGAGATGGAAATCTAACTTCAAGCTATAATAATAGTGATAAAGCAAATGATACTAGTGAAATACAAGTTGGTGAATATATAAGTGTTCCATATAATGGTAATGATAATGCCTGTGGTAGTGATAATAAGTGTTTATTTAGGGTAGTAAGTAAAGACAATGACAGTATAAAAGTAATATTAAATGGTTTATTACCAAATCCAAGTTTTTATGGTGAGACACCAAAAATAACAACAAATCATACTATATATACTCCTCTTAATAATTTTGCTAACAATATAAGTAATAATTATAGATATACGGGTAATAAAAATTTTTATATCTGGTATTATCCTTATTCAACAAGTGAAAGTGGAAATTACAAAGATGTTCAAAAAGAAATTTTATCTGCCAATGTCGGATTACCAACTATGGGAGAAATGTTTACGTGTAACGATATTGATATAACTAATGATGGGGTAAATAAAACCTTTGTTGATATTAACACTATAGAAAATCCTGAAGCCTATAATGGATTATGGGTTATGAATAGATATGTATCTACTAGTGTTAGTGTTGGAGTAATTCATTCAGCAGGAGCTTTAGGAAGTTATCCAGTTTCACCTTCGCATAATTACAAAGCCGGTGTTCGCCCAGTAATATTTCTAAAAAATAATTTAAAAATTATAGCGGGAGATGGAACAGCTCAAAATCCTTATACATTAAAATAAAACTGATAATAAGTAAATTTATCAGTTTTTTTGTCTATTAATGTAACATTTTAATATTTTAAAAATCATATAATTATGGTATAATTGAAAATAAGGAAGTGAAATATGAAAGTTATTGTAAGTGCAGGAGGAACAGGTGGCCATATTTACCCTGCTTTAGCTATCATAAATAAAATAAAGAAAAGTGAACCTAATAGTGAATTTTTATATATAGGTACTCACAATAGAATGGAAAAGGATATAATACCTAAATATAATATTCCTTTTAAACAAATTGAAATATATGGATTTAATAGAAAAAATTTATTAAAAAATATAAAAACAGTAAAATGTTTATTGAAAGCAAATAAAGATTGTAAAAAAATAATTAAAGATTTTGATCCTGATATAGTAATTGGTGTTGGAGGATATGTAACAGTACCAGTCATTAAAACGGCTAAAAAATTAGGATATAAAACATTTATTCATGAACAAAATAGTATTCCAGGGAAAGCTAATTTATATTTAAGTAATTACGCTGATTTAATAGGTATATCATTTAAATCAAGTAAAGAATATTTTCCTAAAGGCAAAACTATTTTAACAGGTAATCCTTGTAGTGAAGATGCTAAAAATGTAAAAGCATGTGATAAAAAAGAATTTAATTTAAGTGAAAATAAAAAATTAGTATTGTTTGTTATGGGATCATTAGGTGCTTCAACAGTAAATGATTTTCTAATAAAAACAATGTCATTATTTAATAATAAGGAATATGAAATATTATTTGTTACTGGTAAGGACGATTATGAAAAAATAAAAAAAATAAATTTCCCTAGAAATATAAAAGTAGTTCCTTATATTGAAAATATGAAAAGAGTAATGAAAAAAACTGATATTATGGTTACAAGAGCGGGAGCTAGTACATTAAGTGAGATAATAGCTTTAAAAATACCTAGTATAATTATTCCAAGCCCTTATGTACCAAATAATCATCAATATAAAAATGCTTTAGATTTAGTAAATAATGACTCTGCTATTATGATTGAAGAAAAGGATTTAAAGGGAGATATAATCGTTAGAACTATTGATAATTTAATAAATGATGAAAATAAACTATTAAAAATGAAACATAATTTAGAAAAATTGCAAGTTAACAATAGTGCAACTATTATATATAAAAATTTAAAAAAAATAATAGATAGGAAGTAAAATAATGATTGAAAAATTAAAAAAATTGAAAGTAGGTAAAGTTATATTTGATCCTAAAATGAGTAATTATACCACTTATAAAGTTGGAGGTAACGCTTTAGCAATTGTTTATCCTGACAACTTAAATGATTTGATTAAGTTATTGAGGTTTTTAAAAGAAAATAATATTAAACATAAAGTATTAGGAAATGGTTCTAATTTGATTTTTTCTGATGAAACTTATGAAGGAGTATTAATTAAACTAACTGAGTTTGATAATTTAGAAATAGATGATACAGTAATTACAGTAGGAGCAGGATACAATTTACCTAAATTATGTATGAAAGTAGCTAAACTAGGATTAGCTGGATTAGAATTTGCAGCAGGCATTCCTGGTACTGTTGGTGGAGCTGTTTTTATGAATGCTGGAGCTTATAAATCTGACATGGGTTATATTATAAGTGAAATTAAAGTATTAAATGAAAATTTAAATGTTAAAACACTATACAATAAAGATTTAGATTTTCACTATCGTAGTAGTTATTTACAAAGACATAAAGATTTAATTTGTATTGAGGCAAAAATAGTTTTACGAAAAGGTGATGCTAAAGCAATAATGGATGTTATTGCTGATAGAAAGCAAAGAAGATTACTAACACAACCTTTAGAATATCCTTCAGCAGGAAGTGTATTTAGAAATCCTGAAAATGATTATGCTGGAAGATTAATTGAGGAATTAGGATATAAAGGTAAAAATATTGGTGGAGCATATGTTTCAGAAAAACATGCAAATTTTATTATTAATAAAGGTAATGCTAAAGCAAGTGATGTAAGAAATTTAATTAATGAAATAAAAGAAAAAGTAAAAGAAAAATATAATATAGATTTAATAGTAGAACAAGAATTTGTAGATTAGAGGTAATTATGAAAAGTAAAAAGAAAAAAAGAAAAATTAGATATGATCGAATTTTAATATTTTTAGTTATTGTAATTTTTATAGTAATTTCTTTTACTTTTCTTTTTAATTTAAAAATATCAAATATATATATATTAAATAATAGTTTTTTAACCGATCAAGAAATAATTGAAATGGCAGGTATTAGTGATTATCCTGAAACTCTAAAAAATTTAAGTGTTCAAATTGAAGATAGATTAAAAAATAATATTTATATAAAAGAAGCAAAAGTTTATAAAAAAGGATTAACTAAAGTTTATATTGATGTAGTTGAGAATAAACCTTTATTTTATTATGAATCATCTAAAAAAACTATTTTAACTGATGGTAGGGAAACTGATGAAAAATTTGTTGTTCCAACGGTTATAAATTATATTACAGATAATTATTATGATGCTTTTATAAATGAAATGGCTAATATAGATGAAAATATTTTAAAAAGAATATCTGAGATTCAATTTTCACCTAATGATGTTGATGATAATCGTTTTTTACTTACAATGACAGATGGAAATTATGTTTATGTTAATATTAGTACTTTTAATAAATTAAATAAATATATATCAATTATTGAAGAATTACCAAATAAAAATGGTATATTATATTTAGATTATGGCAATAATTTTGAAATTATTGAATAATAATCTTTTCTTTTTGAAAAAAATATTGTATAATTAATGATAGTAGGTGAGTGCATGCGACATATATATACTTGTATTGATATTGGATCAGATAGTATTAAGATTATTGTATGTGAATTATATCAAAATAGATATAATCTTTTAGCGACTTCTACTATAAAATCAAAAGGAATAAAAAAGGGATTAATTACAGATATAAATGAAGCTAAAAGTTGTATAAAAAAAGGCTTTGATGAATTAGAAACAATGCTAGGCTTCAAAATAAAAAAAGTAATTGCAATTATTCCAAGTTATTTTGCTGAATTTAATATGATAAAAGGTGAAATTAAAGTTAATGAAGTTGTTAAAGGAAATGATATCATAAAAGTACTACAAACTGCTATGAAAGAAAATGATCCTACAAAAGAAATGGTAACAATTATTCCAATTGACTTTGCTATAGATAATGAAGTAACTAATTTTCCTTTAGGAAAATCTTGCCAAGATTTAAAATCAAGAGCAATTATGGTTACAACTCCTAAAAAAAATATTTATTCAGTTATTAATTTATTAAATAGTATTGGAATTGAAGTTATTGATATTTCTTTAGGTTGTATTGGAGATATTAATACTTTTATGGATGAAAGATTAGAAAAATGTGTAAGTGCAGTTATAAATATTGGAGCTGAAAAAACTGAAGTTTCATTATATAATAAAGGCATTATTGTAAAACATAGTATTATAAATATGGGAAGTAAAAGTGTTGATCATGATATCTCATATATGTATAAAGTTGATTTAGAAACAGCTAAAATGTTAAAAGAAAAATTTTCATCAGCTACTCGTACTAGTGCATCTTTAAATGAAACAAAAGAAGTAAAATGTAAAGATGGACAAGTTATAAATATAAATCAATATGAGTTAAGTGAAATTGTAATTTCAAGATTAGATGAAATATTAACTTTAGCTAATCAAGAAATAAATAAATTAACTTCACATAAACCTGAGATTATATATATTACAGGCGGTATTACTAATATGAATAATTTTCAACAATTTTGTAGAGAAAAATTAGGAAAATGTGCTATAATAGGAAGTGTTAATTTAATTGGTTTAAGAAACAATAAATTTTCATCAGCTATTGGTAATATTATATATTTTGTAAATAAACTTAAATTAAAAGGAAAAGATTATTCAATGATAACAAATGATGAAATGGAAATTTTATCAACACCTAGAAAGAATACAAACGATTCTATGTTAGGTAAAATATTTGGATATTTCTTTGGCGAATAAGGGAGGATATACATGTTTGGATTAGAAATGGATCAATTAGCTAATATAAAAGTAATCGGTGTTGGTGGTGGTGGTAATAACGCTGTAAACCGTATGATAGAATCAGGAGTACAAGGTGTTGACTTTATTGTCGCTAATACAGACTTACAAGTTTTAAATAAATCAAAAGCACCTGTTAAAATACAAATTGGTACAGATTTGACTAATGGATTAGGTGCAGGTGCAAATCCACAAATAGGAAAAGAAGCTGCTTTAGAAAGCAAAAATGATATAGAAGAAGCTTTAAAAGGAGCAGATATGGTATTTGTTACTTGCGGTATGGGTGGAGGAACTGGTACTGGTGCCGCACCTGTTATTGCTGATATTGCTCAAAGTTTAGGAGCATTGACTGTAGGTATAGTTACTAAACCATTTAGTTTTGAAGGTAGAAAAAGAATGCAACAAGCTATTTCAGGCTTAGAAGAATTAAAGAAACATGTTGATACTTTGATTGTTATACCTAACGATAGATTAAGAGAAATAATAGATAAAACTACACCTTTGTTAGATTCATTTAAAGAAGTTGATAATGTATTAAGAAGAGGTGTTCAATCAATAAGTGACTTAATCGCTGTAGCAGGGTTAATCAACTTGGATTTTGCCGATGTTAAAGCAGTTATGGAAAAAAGAGGAAATGCCTTAATTGGTATTGGTATGGGTGTAGGTGAAGATAGAGCTAAAGAAGCTGCTTTACAAGCTGTATCTAGTCCATTATTGGAAACAGGTATAAGTGGAGCTACTGATGCAATTATAAATGTAACAGGTGGTGCTAATTTAACTTTATTTGAAGTAGAAGAAGCAGCTGAAGTTATAAGACAAAATGCTAATACTGATATTAATACAATATTTGGGGCAGTTATCAATGAAAATTTAAATGATGAATTAATTGTAACTGTTATTGCAACTGGTTTTGAAGAAGATAAACCTGCTCTTCATTCTTATCAAACAACAGCTTATAATAATAACGATGATGATGATTCAGATGATGCTGACGTTCCATCATTCTTAAGAAATAGAGGATTTTAAAAATTGCTGAAAAAGGCAATTTTTTTTAAAATCATGCAGGAAATCACCACACTTTTGGCTAATAAAACTAATAGGAGGTGATTTAAATAAAAAAATTTTATACTGCAAGACATGAACCTGTTTTCATGTATGCAGCTGTTAAAAAAGAATTCTTAATAGCTATTTTAGAACCAATTATAGATAAAAAAATTGAAGATTTACAAATACTAAATCCTAATTTAATTCAAGAGTATTATAAAATACGTGGTCAAAGATTAGATTTGTTAGTAAAAACTAAAAATGAGATAATCAATGTTGAATTAAATAATAATTATAGTGAAGAAATAAAAATAAGAAATCTTCATTACATTTTTAAGTTAGCAAGTGAAAATACGGAAAGAGGAAATAAATACAAAGTAGGTCATTCGATAATTCAAGTAAATTTAAATTTTTATAATAGTAAATATGAAAAAAGTATATATACATTATATGATAAAATAAATAAAATAGAGTTAACTGATTATATAAAAATATATAATGTAGGTATAGACAAATACATAAAAAACTATTATAATAATGATAAGAAGTTTATCAAAGGTGAAGAAGCATTAATTATGTTAGATTTGGGTAAACAAGGATTAGAAGAATTATCAGAAAAGAGTGAGATAGTGAGTAATTTTAAAGAAGAAGTAATAAAAGCTAATAATGACGAGTTTGTAGTAGATTGGATAAGTCGTGAAGAAGAACAAAAACAATATGAAGAAGTAATGTATGAAAAAGGACTAATTCAAGGAAAAGAACAGGGATTATCTCAAGGCAAACAAGAAGGAATCAGACAAAATAAAATAGATGTAGCAAAAGAAATGTTAGAATTAAATATGGATTTAGAAACAATAAGTAAAGTAACTAAATTGGCTAAAGAACAAATTGAAAGTTTAAAAAATTAACAAAAAATTAAAAAAACAAAAAAATTGCATTTTATTGCAATTTTTTTTAATTTCTTGCAGGAATTCGATATAGTTTTGGCTAATATAACTAGTAGGGAGGTAAAAAAGTGTTTAAAAGAATTAAGCAAGAAGGTTTTAAGGATTGTGGTCCAAGCTGTTTACTTAATATAATTAAATATTATAAAGGTTATGTTGATATAAATGATTTAAAAGAAATGTGTAAAACTGATAAATCTGGAACGACTGCTTATCATTTAATTGAAGCAAGTAAAAAACTAGGATTTGAAAGTTATGGTATTAGATGTAATTTAAATGATTTGAAAAAAGAAGATGTAATACTTCCATGTATTGCTCATGTAATTATAAATAACTCCTACAATCATTATGTTGTAATTGAAAAAATAGATTTTAAAAAGAAAAAATTATTAATTAACGATCCAATTGGAAAACATAAATATTGTTCATATGAAGAATTTAATAAAATATTCAATAATATTCTCATTTATTTATACCCTATAAAAAAAATAATAAATACCCCTAATAACTCATGTATAAAATTTTTTCAAGAAATGATAAAATCCTCAACAAATCAATTGGTTCAAGTTGTTATTATATCTATTTTCATTACAATATTTTCTATTATCTCATCGTTTTATATGCAATATATGATTGATAATATTATGTTTTCTAAACAAAAAATTATACTTATTTTTATAATATTTATGATTATTTACATTTTTAAAATAATATCAGATTTTTTTAGAAATAAAATATTAATTTTAATTAATCAAAAAGTTGGTTTCAATCTTACTTTTAATACTTTTAAACAAATTATAAGCCTTCCTTATCGTTACTATAAAAATAATACAACTGGTGAAATAATATCAAAAATAAATGATTTAGAAGCAGTAAGAGAAGTTATTTCTAAAGTTGCTTTAAGTTTATTTATTGATTTGCCTTTAACTATTTTATCTTTAATAATTATGTATATGTTAAGTGATACTTTATTTTTTGTAAGTTTAATTATTATGTTTTTATATTTATTTATAATTGTTATATTTAGAAATAAATTTAATGATTTAATTGATGATGCAACATTGAATAAAGCATCTGTTACTTCATATATGGTTGAATCTATTAATGGTTATGAGACAATTAAAGGATGTAATATAGAAAATAAAATTATTCATAATTTTGAAGATAAATATGCTACTTATTCTAATAAAATAAAAGAATTAGATAATTGTTATAATTATCAATACTTACTAAAAGAATTAATAAATAATATAGGTTTTATTGTAATTATATTAATTGGAATATTTTTAGTTATAGATAAGACTATAACTTTAGGTTCATTACTATCATTTAATTCTTTGCTTATTTATTTTTTAAGCCCAATTAGAAACATTATTGATTTAGATAATAATTTAAGACAAGCTAAAATATCTATTAAAAAAATATTATATTTATATTATAAAAAAAATAATTATCAAATTAACTCTATTGTGGGAGACATTGAATTTAAAAATTTAAGTTATAGTTTTGATGATGTAAACAATGTTTTATCTAATATTAACTTAAAAATTAAAAATAAAAGTAAGGTTATGATATTAGGAAGTAGTGGTAGTGGTAAAAGTACTTTATTTAAAATATTAAAACAAAATTATGAAGTTAAAAGAGATAAAGTATATATTAATGGTATTGATATTAACGATTATAAACTAAATAATATTGTTTATGTATCACAAAATGAAATTTTATTTTCTGATACTATAGAAAATAATATTGGTAACGATATTTATAAAGTATCTAAAATATGTTTGGTTGATGAAATCGTAAAAAAAACAAAATTAGGTTATAAAACTTTAATTGAAGAAAATGGTTTTAATTTATCGGGTGGTGAGAAACAAAGAATTATTTTAAGTCGTGCTTTAGCTAATCCTTTTGATATTTTAATAATTGATGAGGGATTAAGTCAAGTTGATACAAATATGGAAAGAATAATTATAAAAAATATATTAAAAGAATATCAAGATAAAACAATAGTTTTTATATCACATAGGTTAGATAATATTGATTTGTTTAATCAAGTTATAAAAATAGAGAAAGGAAAAATAATTGATGATTTATCCAAAAATATATAATAACTTCTCTTATATTATAAATAAAAAAACATCACTATCAATCTTTTTATGGATAATATTATTAATTATAAGTTTTGTTATATTTATAATTATTTCTTTAAAATATGAGTATTATTTATATCAATCATATTTTGGATATGTAAAAAAAATAGATGATTCATTTTATACAATTATTTATGTTCCGGAAGATAAAGTAAATGAATTATCTAAAAGTAATTTATTAGTTGATAATAATGATTATAGTTTTGAAATTGTTTCAATAAGTGAAGAGTATTTTATTATAGATAATAAAACATGTTATCAAGTAATATTAGATTTTGATTTGAAAGATGAATATAAGATTGAAAATAATATTATTAACATAGTTTTAAAAAATAATAAAACAACGCTTTATCAAGAATTAAAGAAAGGAATAAAAAAATGGAAAAGTTAGAAACTAAAGAATTACAAAAAATATCCGGTGGTGGATTAGGATTAGGTTTATTAATAGGAGCTGGTGTTATATTTTTAATCGGTGTTATTGATGGTTATATAAGACCACTTAAATGTAACTAGGAGGTGAAATATGTTAGAAAAAGAAGAATTATTACAAATAGTAGGTGGAATTAGTATTACAGGTAGTTTATTAAGTTCAATTTATAGAGGCATTAATTCCATAATGGACGTTGGAAGAAGTTTAGGAAGTGCTATTAGAAGAGCAATATCAGGTTCAATGTGTCCAGTATAATAAGAAGTCATTATAAACAAATTCTATTAGCTGTTATTGTAATTTGTTTGTTACCTTTATTTCCTATATGTGTAGAAATAATATTTAAGTTTGGTAATTTAATAGGTTCTTCTATTAGATGTTTGACTTCTTGTCCGGTATAAAAGAATGGTGAAAATCATTCTTTTTCTTTATTTTTAATAAAAAACTATTGTAAAATAAAGAAAAAAGTGATATAATCCTGACTTTGACAGTTTTAAAAAAGCAAAAACTCCCTATGCCTTATTTTATAAAGAATTAGAGAGTTTTT
>CALVSQ010000013.1 GCA_944359085.1 uncultured Bacilli bacterium
GGAACTAATCAAAAAATTATTTTAATTTATTTTTAGGAATTAATCAAAAATTATTGACATAGTTTAACTATATATTTTTATAAATGTATCACGATACATATTTAATTTTT
Organism: uncultured Bacilli bacterium; assembly: GCA_944359085.1. GTDB lineage: Bacteria > Bacillota_I > Bacilli_A > RF39 > UBA660 > Faecisoma. Next base: position 111 of record CALVSQ010000013.1, read on the forward strand.
CTTGTGTAACTTCACCAACCTTAAATAATATATCACTATTTTCAATTCTATAAATATTATCTAATTTTAATATACTATCTTTTTTTAATTTATTTTTGCAATCTTTAGCTAAAAATAAATTTGTATCATATTTTAATTTATCTAATTGTGAAGATATTAGTAAACAAAAATAATCCATACTAACTATATAATTATCTTCAATTATTAAAAATAAATGATTAGAACCATTTGTTCCATCACTATAATTATATTTTTTAACAAATACAATATCACCAGCATTATATTTAAAATTATAATTACTTTTTTCTTCATTTAAATATATTGAGTTATCTTCTACTATATCTATATCTTTTAATTCTTTTATCAAATTATTTTTTTTAGCTAATTCTATTATATTCATAAATTCACCTCAAATTAATTGTATATTAATTATAAGTTAATGTCAATATTTTTTTCATAATTGATTAAACTAATAAAAGGTGATTATAATGTACTATTTAAATTATTTTTTTATTTTATCATTTATTGGTCATTTAATAGAAACATTTATAATAAAAAGTAATAGCGGCATTTTATTCGGATGGTGGACTCCAGTTTACGGAATTGGGACTATTATAATTTTTTTAATAAACAAATATATTACTAAATTCGATTTAAATAAAACATTAAAAGTAATATTATTGTTTATTAGTTGTAGTTTTATCTTGACAATAATTGAAGCAATTGGTGGTTATTTGATTGAATTTGTTTTTGATATAACTTTTTGGAATTATACTAATTATAAATTTAATATCGGCAAATATATTGCTTTAGAAATGTCTATTATTTGGGGTTTAAGCAGTATTATCTTAATATATTACATTAAACCTCTATTAGATAAAATAATAAGTAAAATACCTAAATATTTTACTTATGCCTTAATTATATTATTTATAATTGATATTATAGCTACTTTATTTATTAAATCTAAAATAACAAATATCGCCATCTTGCATTAAATATTCTTTACCTTCTAATCTTACCTTACCTGCTTCTTTAACAGCTTTTTCATCGCCATATTTTTCTAAATCATAGTAACTAAATATTTCAGCCTTAATAAATCCTTTTTCAAAATCAGTATGAATAATACCCGCACATTCTGGAGCTTTCATACCTTTTTTAAATGTCCATGCTCTTACTTCATCAGTTCCAGCAGTAAAGAATGTTTGAAGCCCTAACAAAGAATAAGTAGCTTTAATTAATTTATTTAAACCACTTTCTTCAATTCCTAAATCATTTAAAAATGTTGTTTTTTCTTCATCATCTAAATCGCTTAACTCAGCTTCTATTTTAGCACACACTTTAATTACCTTAGCATTTTCAGCTTCAGCATATCCTTCAACTTTTATAACATGTGGATTATTTTTATTTAATAAATCTTCTTCACTAACATTAGCCATATAAATAATTGGTTTTAAAGTTAAAAAATTAAATGGTTTTAAAATTTTTAATTCTTCTTTATCAAATTCCATTCTTCTTAAAGGAAAATTTTTAATTAGATTTTCTTTTACTTTATTTAATAATTCAACCTCTTTAATTGTTTCCTTATCTTTAGACATAGCTGCTTTCTTACCAATTCTATTTAATCTATTTTCTACAACTTCTAAATCAGCTAATATAAGTTCTACATTAATTATTTCAATATCTCTAATAGGATCAACAGTATTTTCTACATGAATAATATTTTTATTTTCAAAACATCTTACTACTTCTACTATTGCATCTACTTCTCTTATGTGAGATAAAAATTTATTACCTAATCCTTCTCCTTGTGAAGCACCACTTACTAAGCCTGCTATATCAGTAAATTCAAAAGCAGTAGGTACTAAACTTTTAGGTTGATATAGATTATTTAAAAAATCTAATCTTTTATCTGGAACTATTACTACACCAACATTTGGTTCAATAGTAGCGAATGGATAATTAGCTGCCAAAATATTTTGTTTTGTTATTGCATTAAATAAAGTACTTTTACCAACATTAGGTAAACCTACTATTCCGGCACGTAAAGCCATAAAATCACCTCATCAAATACTTATATAGTATATCATTTTATTAATTTTAAAACAAGATATAAAAAATCAATTATTTACGAATTCATTAGTAATAAAATCGTTAATTAATTGATTTTGATATTCTTGATATTTCTTTACAAATTCTTGTTTTAACTCATCTGGTAATATTCCAAGTTTTCTTTCAAACAAATTTTTAGGTCCAGTATATATTTTTGTTGTTTTAATAACAGATTTACGAAGTAAATTAATTTGCTTAGCAGTTTCTTCATCAATAATGACATCATATATTCCAATTGCAGCAGATGAAGAAATAATCACATAGTGAATATCAGTGTATAATAAATTATTATTAGCATCTGTTCCAATTACTAATACTGGTCGTGCTTTATATCCATCACTATTAGGTAATTTCGCCTTATAATACCATACTTCACCAATCATTTATTCCATTCCTCACTATTTGGTTGTAACATAAGGCTAACAAAGTATTCTGCAATAACCTCTTTAGGAATAATTTTATTATCACGTTCATCTGGATCTAATCCTTCTCTTGCAAACTGCCATGGAAATTGATTATGAGTTATTTCTTCTAAATATTTTGAATCATACTTACCATAATTATCTCGCACAAACTCTAGCACTTGAAGTGTTTTTTGAGAAAAATTTGGAATTTGATATTTTAAATTTATTGGATTGTAAATATATTCACGATATTTAAAATATATATTACTATTAACAGGTCCATGAACCCAAGCTTCTAATTCTTCGTCAAATAATTCTTCATCATTAAAACAAAATGAAATACCTTGCGCAAAATATAATAATTTTTGCAATTTTAATGGGTCTGGAGAAATTTCATTTATAAACCATTTTGCAATGTTTTCAATTTTTTCCATATTACCTGCCTCCCTATTTCAATATATCATACGAACAGATATTTGTCAATTCAAACATAATCTTTTTATTGTATATTTTACAATATTGCATATTTATTAATAAAAATTCAAGTATTTTAAACTTGAATTTACATAGTAGCTAAAGTATCTATTCCCAAAGGTAGTCCTGCTATATACCAAATGATTAATATCAATAACCAGAATATAATCATTGTAATAATAATTGGCCAAATTAATTTAACAGTATTAAATAATGTAACTTTATTTTCATTTTTATTATATTTTTGAATAAATCCTAACATAACAATAAAATAAATAAATAAAGGAGTTAATATTTTACCAACACTATCAGCTGCTTTAAATACAAATTGAGCAAAATCAGGAGTTAAATTTCCTCTCATAAATAAAGGTACTAAAATAGGTGAAATTAAAGCCCATTTTTCTAAACTTCCTGGTATTAAAATACTCATAAGTATTATAAATATAAATGAAACAACAATTAAAGGAATACCAGTAAAATCAAATAAACTAATTATAGAAATTAAATTATTAGCGATTACTGTTCCTAAATTAGTCCAATTAATAATTCCTATTAAAATTGAAGATAAAAACATTAAAACAAACAAATATCCAATATTATCAAATTGTTTAGTAAATGACCAACCCAATTCATGATTGTTTTTAAAATTTTTACTTACAAATCCATATACTAATCCAATAATAGACATAACCATTAAAAATAAATACATAAATGATAAATTAAAAGGAGCATTCGCACTAAATAATTTAGCTATATATTTTGTTTGTGTATTATCTAATAAAATACCATTAGGCATTATCATTATAAATATTGGAATAACACAAATAATTAAACTTATAATAGAAAATAATAACGCTTTATTAGATGTTTTAATATCATCTTCATATTTAGCTGTAGTAGCAACTTTCTTACTTAAAAACTTTTCTATTAAAGTTGTAATTAAAAACGTTGCAATTACACTACTAACAATCATGATATATAAGTTTGAATATAAATTAAATTTATATGATGGGTCAACATCAATAACTGCTGCTGCTTCGGTTAATACTCCTAAAGCATAATCATTATAGTTATAAAAAATACCCGTTCCATATCCTAAAGTTATACCTAAAAAAACTGTTATAATTCCTAAAACGGGACTTTTATTAACATATTGATATAATACAGCTACTAAAGGTAATAAAATTATATAACTATAATCACCAATTATTGATGATATAACGCTTATAAAAACAACTATAAAAGTTAAAACATTTGGTTTTAATTTTTTTAAAGGTTCAAATAAATGTTTTAATAATCCACTTTCTTTTAAAATGCCTATCGCCATTAAAGAAAGAATCATTAATACAAAAGGTTCTAACAATGTAAAATTAGTTATAATATTACTAAATAAATATATTAAGCCTTCCTTAGAAAAAATATTTTTAACAACTATTATTGATGTTTCTAACATACCATTTTCAATAGTAGTTTGAGTTCCATCAAAATTAATAATAGCTAAAAAACTACTAGTAATTAGAGCTATTAAAATTAATATACACATAGTTATCACAGGTGACAATAATTTCGGTTGTTTTTTTTTCGACATAAAATCCTCCCTATATACTAATTATTTTCTTTAATTTTTTATTAAATTCTATTCTTGGTAACATAATTGTTCTTCCACATTTACAACATTTAATCTTTATATCGGCCCCAACTCTTATAACTTCAAACTCATTAGTACCACAAGGATGATCTTTCTTCATTGTAACAATACTTCCTAACTTATATTCTTTCATTATGTACCACCAATTGATTATAAGGTATTTCAATATTATTTTTATCTAATATTAACTTAACTTCTTTTCTTATTTTTCTTTGTGTACTATACTGTGTACCAGCTTCTACTTCTGCCGTAATTCTAAAAGTAATAGCACTATCACCTAATTTTTCTATACCTAACACTTCAATATTACCTTTTAAATTATCTAATTTAATATTTTGACATAATTCATTTAAAACTTTTTCTACCTTATCAATATCAGAATCATAAGAAACATTGACATCAACAATAGCTAATGAATTAGCAGCTGTATGATTAATAACTTGTGTAATAGACCCATTATTAATAATTAATATTTCACCTTCATAAGCTCTTATCCTAGTAGTTTTCATACCAATACTTATTACTTCACCTTTAAAATCATTAATAGTTACCCAATCACCAACATTATAACTATCTTCAAATATAAAAGATATACCCGCAATAAAATCTTTTAAAATATCTTGGAAAGCTAGTCCAATAACAACAGTAACAGCACCTAATGAAGCAACAATAGTACTAGTTTTAAAACCATATATTTCTAATATAATTAAAGCCGTAATTATTAAAGTTATTACCCTTAAAACATTAATAAAAAAATTCATTAAAGTAACTTGTTTTTTTTGTTTTATTTTTTTTGTTTTAACGTTAAAAACTCTTACTATAATTCTTCTTATAACTTTATAAAAAATAAACATTATAATAATAGTTATAATAGGTCCAATAACCTCTTTAGATAATAATACTTCTAATACCTTTTCCATTTTATCACTCTTTTACATTTAAAATTTCTAATATTCTATTTAAATCTGCAACATTAGTAAAAGATATAATTACTTTTTTATCTTTTACTTTAATTTTAGTATCTAATTTATCTCTTAATAAATCTTCAACATACTTAAACTCATTATTTTCATTAATATGTTTCTTTATTTTCACTTTTCTTTCTTCATTGTTAGTAATTTCTTCAGTCTCTCTTACTGGTAACTTATTTTCTTTTATCATTCTAGCATATTCTAACATTTTATTTTCATCTTCTAATTTACTTAATACCCTAGCATGACCCATAGTTAATTCATTATTTATAATCATATTTTGAATTTCATCAGGTAATCTTAATAAACCTAAAATATTAGTAATATGACTTCTACTTTTACTAACTTTTACACTTAATTCCTCTTGCGTTAAATTTAATTTTTCAATCATTGATTTATAAGCTAAAGCCTCTTCAATAACATTTAAATTTTCTCTTTGTAAATTTTCTAATAATGCTATTTCAATCATTTGTTCTTCACTAAAATCCCTTATAATTGCAGGAATAGTAACTAAACCAGCTAATTTAGAAGCTCTAAATCTTCTTTCACCAGCAACTAAATCGTAACCTTTAATACTTTTCTTAACAATAATAGGTTGAAAAACACCATTTTTCTTAATAGATTCAGCTAATTCATTTAAAGAATCTTCCTTAAAAACCTTTCTAGGTTGATGAGGATTAGGTCTAATTTCATCTAAATTAATTTCAATTATTTCATCTTTAGGAGTAGTTTCATATATTTGTTTCTCAAAATTTTCAAAATCCAAATTTTCACTATTAAATAATTGTTCTAAACCTCTACCTAAAGCTCTCTTTCTATTTTCCATCGTGATCAATCACCTCTTTAGCTAAATTTAAATATGCCATAGTTCCTCTATTTTTAGGATCATATGCAAGTATTGGTTTACCATGACTAGGTGCTTCTGATATTTTAATTAATCTAGGTATAATTGTATCATATACTTTCTCTTTAAAGTATGCTTTTATTTCTTCAACAACTTCTAATCCTAAAATAGTTCTACTATCTAACATAGTTAATAATACTCCTTCAATATCCAAAGTAGGATTCAAATCCTTTTGAATTAATAAAATAGAATGAAGTAATTGTGTAATTCCCTCTAATGCAAAAAATTCACATTGTACCGGTATAATAACACTATTAGCAGCAGCTAAAGCATTTGTAGTTAAAATACCTAAAGAAGGTGGACAATCAATAATAATATAATCAAATTTTTCCTTTGCAACATCTAAATATTTTTTCAATTGACTTGATTTATTAAAACTATGATCAACTCTACTTCTTTCCATTAATTCAATATCTGCTCCTGCTAAATTAATTGAAGCAGGGATAATATATAAATTTTTAAATTTTGTTTTAATTATAACTTCATCTAAACTAGCTCTATCAACTATTAAATCATAAATAGTTTTTTCATGAGAACTTTTACTTATACCCACACCTGTTGTACTATTTCCTTGACTATCTAAATCAACTAATAATACTTTTTTTCCTAATACACCTAAAGATGCAGATAAATTTATACTGGTAGTAGTTTTTCCAACTCCACCTTTTTGATTAACTAAAGCTATAACTCTACCCATAACATCACCATATTTCCACAAATACTATTTTATCACATTTTAATCTAATTAGGTAGAGTTTAATAACAAAAAAATAAAAATGTTTTTTTAGAACATTTTTATTTCATTCACAATTAAATTTTTAATTATACTTTCAATATTTCAATTAGGCCATATCATATTTTAATTTGCAAAATGATTTTAATCTTTTTACATAATTTTTAGTTTATTTAGCATTTTAACTAAATCTATATGGATTTTGGGCTGTACCATCACCAGTTAATTGTAAATTTAACTTCAAATATATAACTGGCCTAGTTCCATTAGCATATATATCCAAAGAACTACTTGTATAGTGAGAATAATTAATACAACGAACATATGGAGAATAATCTCTATTCATTGTCCAATAGGAACGTATTGTTAAATAGGTATAGTTTATTGTTGGATTTTCGATTGTATTTACATCAACAAATGTTTTGGTGCTTGAAAAACTTAATTCTATATCATTTCCACTAAACATCTCTCCTATTATTGGCAATCCAACGTTAGCCGAAAGAACTTCATCATTTATATTTTTATAGTTTGTATTATCGGGATAATCACCTATATAAAATACTTTATTTCCTGTGTATCGATAATTAGTTGATATATTATTAGCAAATTTTGTTAATTGCGTGTATATTGTATGATTGGTAGCTATTATTGCAGAATTACCATAAATACTAGGAGTTGGAAGCATTCCATTCAATGTTACTTTAATACTATCATTATCTTTACTTACAACTCTAAATGTACACATATTATCGCTTTCACACGCATTATCACTTCCACTATATGGTACATTGATATATTCACCAACTTGAACGTTGCTAGTACTGGTTGCTTTACTTGCTGTACGATAACTATTTGTCAAACTTCCAGTACCACCAATTATAGTTATATCTGATATTTTTATTACTGGTCGAATGTTAAGCCCAAGTTGCGATGTTCCACTTTCTGTGTTTCCACCACTTGTAACGTATCTAACATCAGAAGAACTACTTCTATTTCCTAACCAAAAATTAATCCCCAAATCTAAATATGAATTGTCATTTCCAGCTCTTATATATTGTTGTTCATTCAATAATCCTACCTTTTGTGTTGTTGTTATTTCAGATACGTTTGTATAAATACCAACATTAAAATTACTCGTCAAAATATTTTTTTGTATACTAATATCTAAACTATTCCAAAAATAATCATTAAGCCAACTGTTAATGTAACTTGAATCATAAGCTGACTTACTTGTCCAAGCTGAACTTGACGGTTGAATTACCGTTAATGGCTGTTGAGTAATTAATGTTAATGTTTTTGCTTTTGTATCAAACTCTAATACTCGCCATTGATGTCCACCATACCATAAAAAGTTATTACTTACTTGTTCATTTGTTCCAGTATAATAATATAAATTTGGATTTGTATTATCTTTTACTAAACCAACTTTATTTCCATCATGATATTGTTTTAATAATGTATAAATTAAATTTGTCAATGGTATTACTTCTATTTCTTTACTAGCAGTTCTAGTTAAACCATTTCCACCAGTTACAGTACATCTTAATGTTTGTATACCAATACCCAAACTATTTGTATTATTTGGATTACAGCTTATACTTCCACCACTTATTCCATAACTTACATTAAAATAATTGCTTACAGGATTACTAGTTCCTTGTTTTATTTCTACAGTTCCTTCTTTTGCTGTTATTGTAGGACTATCTTTATCTATTTTTATATTAAATGCTTCTGTTTGGCTGTTGCCTGCTAAGTCAGTTACAACTACATAAACCATTGTTCCTTTTGTATTTGATGTTATACTTTCTACACTACTTACTGTTTTATCATAACCACTTAGTGAATCACTTCCATCACTAACTGATATATTTACATCTGACGTATACCAATTGTTTTGACCTAATGTTCCATTTATTGTAATTTCTCCAACAGTTGGTTTAGTTTTATCTATTTTTAATTCTTCGGTACAAGCCACTTCACTTTCACCAAAACTATTTACTGCTTTCGCACACACAACATTAGTTCCTTCACTCGTTAATATTTGACTCCCATTTGATTTGTTTTCTTCTATTGTTGGTTCACATTCTGAATTACCTACGCAATAATAATATTTGCTTCCAGTACCATTTATATTTACCATAATATTACGGTTTATCCAACCATTCTCATTTATATAATTTTTATCATAAACTAATGTCATTGTTGGCACTAGTTCTTCTGTTTGACATGATTCAACATATTTAAAATAATATTGATTTGTCGATTCGTACCAACGATACAATACACACCCTTGTAATTCTTTATCTGTTACCGGATTAATATGATCTTTCTTATTAATAAACCCTTTACTAATCAATTCAGATAATTCTAATACTTGTAATTCATTAGGATATCCCAAGTCATATTCCACACTATAACTATAAGCCGCTCTTTCAATATTTTCTATTGTTCTTTCTAAAGCACTTTCTCTACTTTTTTGGATTGAATTATCAATAATTGGAAATGTTATTAAAGCTACAATTGCTAAAATAATTATTACGCCCAATAATTCTATTAATGTAAAAGCCTTCTTCATAAGCACCATCCTATTCTCAATAGAATTATACTATATATTTGATTTAAATTCAATAGATAGGAAGTGAAATAGAAGGCGAATTTTGTAAACCATTTAAATAATAATTAGGTACACTACCTTGAATTAATTTTAAAGCAACAGGAATAGATGTCTCAATATCAATTTTATCTGTTACAAATGGTAATATTACTTGAATAGATAAATCTAACACAACATTTACTTCAATTAAAGCATTATTAATGCCATAATCTGTAACATTAGTATTGACATAACTTACAATATCACCAACAATACTAAATCTAACTGGTATTTTAGGTCCTACATTAGCTAAAAAAGAATTACCAAATATCACACCAGAAGGAATTTCATAAATAATACCTTGCCTTAATTTATCAGTATTATAATCAATTAACGCATCTGTATTTAAATTTAGTAATTCTATTTTGCCTTGTTCTAAATATTTCAAATTTGTTTGAATTAAAGTAGTAGTACTAGTTAAAACTTGATTAACTATTATAGGATTAAAATCTATTGATTTAATCTCTTCATTATCTTTAGTTATTATAAATAAATCATCAACATTTATACTTTCAAAGTTTTTACTAACCGCATCATTAATGATAATACTAGATAGTTTTCTTGCTTCCATATTCGCATAATCCAATAAAATAGGATTAACTTTTAAATTAATAAATTTGAAAGCCAAAAATAAAGAAATAATTAATAATAAAATAATTAATATACTATTTTTTATTTTAAATTTTCTTTTTAGCCTAATTCTTTTCATAGTATCCACCAATATATTTTATTTTTATAATAATATTTTTATACAGATTTAAAAAAAATATCAGAAATTAATCTGATACTTTAAATATAAACGCTAGTTTTTTTCTTTATATTATATTCTTTTTTGTCAATATATTTTGAAACTAAAATTATTTTATTTTCTTTTAAACTTTTTGGTACATCGATAACTCTTTGATTTTCTGAACCTTTAAATTTTAAATCTAAACTTCTTTGCAATAGTATAAATGGTCCATCCACTAAAATATCAATATATTTTAACAATTCAAAATATTTATCATCTTTTAATAAATCTTCATACAAAAATCCTGTATAACACCAAACATTTAAATTTCTTTCTTTACAATGTTTAGCAATTTCTAAACAAGCATCTACTTGATATAAAGGATCTCCACCTGATAAAGTTATTCCATCTTGACCTGATATATTATCTATCTCTTTAATTATATCTTTAACATCAACTAAATAACCATCTTCAAATGACCATGTTTCAGGGTTATGACATCCTTTACAATGATGTCCACATCCTTGTGTCCAAATAACTGTTCTGATACCTTCTCCATCAACTATACTATCTGATTGCAAAGGAGCTGCTAATCTAATTTTCATTATAAAGCTTTATCTAAATCTTTTGTACCATGTTTAACACGATCACGTTCTTCAGCTCTTTTACCATCGTTAAATCTATCTACAGTTCCTACTAAATAACCTGTAATTCTTCTAATTCTTTCAAATTTAACGCCTTCACCAACTTTTTTTTCTTCTTTCATTTCTAAATTCTCCTATCTTCCATAATTTGTTAATGAAACATTTTTAATTGTTTCTACACTAACACCTTCACAGTCATGTCTACCACAACCTGGGCATACATCACCAATAACACCGGTATATCCACATACTGGGTCTCTATCTACAGGGTGATTAATAGCTCCATAACCAATACCCTCTTTATGCATTATACGAACTATTTTTTCAAATGCTTCTAAATTATTTGTTGTATCACCATCTAATTCAACATATGTTATATGTCCTGCATTAGTTAAAGCATGATATGGTGCTTCAATATGTATTTTTTCTGCAGCTGTAATTTTATAATAAACTGGTACATGGAATGAATTAGTATAGTATTCTCTATCAGTAACACCTTTAATTTTTCCATATATAGCCCTATCAATATTAGTAAATCTACCAGACAATCCTTCGGCAGGAGTAGCTAATAAAGTAAAGTTCAAATTATATTTACTAGCATATTCATCACATTTTTTACGCATAAATGATATAATTTCATAACCTAATTTACGAGCTTCTTCATCTTCGCCATGATGTTTACCAATTAAAGCTTTTAAACATTCCGCTAAACCAATAAATCCAATTGATAAAGTACCATGTTTATAAATTTTTCTTAATCTATCATCTGGTTTTAATTTTTCAGAGTCTAACCATACTCCACTACCTAGCAAGAATGGGAAATTATATGGCTTTTTAGTACATTGGAAATCAAATCTTTCTAATAATTGATCCTTAACTAAATCCATTTTTTCTTCTAATTCTTTATAAAATTCTTTTATATCAGTTTTTTCATTTGTAACAATACCATGTTTAATACCTAAACGAGGCAAATTAATTGTTGTAAATGATAAATTACCACGACCTGGAGTAACTGCTTTATCTGGATCTACAACATTACCCATAACTCTAGTTCTACATCCCATATAACCAACTTCAGTTTCATAAGTTCCTTTATAATATTGTTTATTAAATGGTGCATCCATAAATGAGAAATTAGGGAATAATCTTTTAGCAGATACTTTACAAGCTAATTTAAACAAATCATAGTTTGGATCACCTGGATTAAAATTAGTTCCTTCTCTTACTTTAAATATAGAGATTGGGAATATTGGAGTTTCTCCTTTTCCTAATCCAGCATCTGTTGCTAATAAATAATTTTCAATAACCATTCTTCCTTCAGCAGATGTATCTGTACCAAAGTTAATAGATGAAAATGGTACTTGAGCTCCAGCTCTTGAATGCATTGTATTTAAATTATGAATAAACGCTTCCATAGCTTGATAAGTAATTCTATCTGTTTTAGCTAAAGCTTTATCATATGCCATACTTAATAATCTTTCAACTTCAGTTGATTCTTTAGCAAAATGATAAAAATCTTTTATATCAAATGAAATACTATCTAATTTATCAATTTCTTTAGCAATACTATTCATATTAACAAATTTACCAAAATCACTAAAATCTAATAAATCAGCAATAGTTTGTTTAAATTGTTTTTTAAATGTATTAATAACTCCTGGAGCCATATAATAATCAAATGCTGGAATACTTTGACCACCATGTTGATCATTTTGATTTGATTGAATAGCAATAGCAGCTAAAGCACTATAAGACATAATATCTTTTGGAGCTCTTAAATGACCATGACCTGTTGAAAACCCATTTTTAAATAATTTATTTAAATCTATTTGCATACATGTAGTAGTTCCCATAGGATAAAAATCCATATCATGAACATGAATATCGCCACTATCGTGAGCTTCACTAAATTTATATTTCATTAAATAAGCTTTGCAAAATTCTTTTGATACTGTACTACCATATTGTAACATTGTACCCATAGCAGTATCTCCATCAACATTTGCATTTTCTCTTTTAGCATTTTCTTCAGTTGCAGACTTTAAACCTAATCCTTCAATTGCTTTTAAAAATTTATGTAATTGTTTTTCATCAGAAAACATTTTACGTGATATATTTCTTCTTTCTCTATATTCTGAAAAACTTTCAAATACATCTTGATAACCTTTCTTTTGAAGTTCATCTTCAATCATATCTTGAATAGTTTCAATTTTAATTTTTTCTTCGTCTTTATATTCTTTCTCAATTCTTTTTAAAACACCTTCATATACTTTATTAACATCTTTAGTTGTATATTTAAGCTCTTCTCCTGTTTCTTCATCATATTCATTAACACTATCAAAACCTTTTTTAATAGCTAAAGCAACTTTAGAACCATTAAAATCAACTTTTTTACCATTTCTTTTAACAACCTGCAAAGTCGCTAATTTTTCTTCAACATCTAACATATTTTGACCTCTACTTTCTGAAATAATTATAAACTTATAGATAGTAAAAGTCAATGAATTTTATGAATTTTTCAAAAAAATAAAATCACTAAAAATTTACTTTTTAAAAACTTCCTTTATTTTAAATATTTAAAAAAAGAAATTAATTTTTAGATAATAAAATTAATTTTTTAAGCATTATTCTCTTATTTATAATGCAAAAACAAAAATATTAATTTGTTATTAATTTTACATTTTTACAAAAAAAATGTCATTTTTAAAAAATTAAAAATTTCTAATTTCTATTTTTTTGTAATTTTTACCAATTACAAACATACTATCTTTACTAAGTTATAAATAATTATAATATAATATATTATGAAAGAGCAAATAAAAATTATAGATGCACAATTTATTGTTTCGTTCGGATTTATTTTAACAACTATAATTTCAATTATAATTAATTATGACGTTAAACAAAAATTACTAAATAAAAAAAGAATATTTAATGATAATCAAAAAAAATATGTTAATTTAATAAATAGAATTGTTTTTACACTAGTAGTAATATATAGTTTATATATAAGTTATTTACAATATGAAATTAAAAAAGAATCAAATCCTGATCCTTATATTCATCAAATATATGCCAATTTGTTAAATGTTATAGCTGCCTTAATTTTTCTATATATCATTTATGAAAATTGGAATGAAGAGGGTTTAAATAATACACAAAATCTTATCTAGTTTTTGTAACTATTAATAATTATTCTATTTATAATAATATAAAACAAAATTAAAAATACTCCAGAAAAACTTATTAGTACGCCTAGTTTAAACCAAATTGTTAACAATATCGTTATAAGTGGTGAAATTAAAATTTTCATATTTGTTATTTGTGAAACAATAACATCATTAATTAAATTGTTCATGCATCCTAATATAACAAAAATAATACCACTAATAAAAAAACATATACCCAAATATTTTATTGGCTTATAAAACGAAAAAGTTAAAATATTTAATAATAATATACAACTAAAAGCTAATAAATATAATATCCAAATATCAAAATTTAAAAATTTTTGAATATAAGATATTGGTAAATTTCCTACCATCTCCTGTCTATCAGGAATAATATTAGTTAATTTATGACAATATTCTAATACATTCTTTTTTAATTCTTCTTCTTCCATCATAATATTTAAATGTTCATCTAAAGAAATCATAGATAATTCAATCATTTTATTAATAGTATCACCAGATAATTGAGGCTTATACCCTCCATTTACTAAATAATAAATAGTTTTATTAAAGAAATCACCCAAAACAATATTTATTTCTTCACTTTTTAAAATATCAAGAATAATTTTTTCTGGAATATTACATTCAATAGCTAAATTATATATTTTTTCTTTTAAACTTATACCACTTTCATCTAAATTAAATATGATATTAGAATCCATATTTAGTATATCAGCATTTTCAATATAGTTAGATAAATTTTCACGATTTATCAAACTTCTTCCTGAATAAAATAAAATTATTAGCAGAATTAATAAAAATAAAATTAATATACAAAAATAAGTTATAAACTTATTAATTAATTTCATAATACCACCTATTATAAATATATCACATATATTTTTTTTAATCAACTTAAAAAGTTGACTTATACGCCAACTTTATGAAAATCTAATCTTAATTTATCTGCTATTGTAACTATAAACTCAGAGTTAGTAGGTTTAGCTCTATCAATATCTACACTATGACCAAATATCTTTTCCATCAAATCTATGTCCCCTCTATTCCAACTAACTTCAACAGCATGTCTAATTGATCTTTCTACCCTTGAAACAGTAGTATTATATTTATTAGCTAATTCAGGATATAATTCTTTAGTAATACCACCAATCATATTTGGATCTTCAAATAACATATTTACTGCATCCCTTAAAAATTGATAACCTTTAATGTGTGAAGGAATACCTAAATCATGTAATAACTTACTAATAGAAACTTGTAAATTACTATTGTAAAAGTCAATACTTTTATCACTTTTCTTTTTAAATGCATCATATATTTTCTTTTCTAAATCTTCCAAATCAAAGGGTTTCAAAACAAAATAATTAACATCATATTCTGCAACCTCTCTTATTGCCTCACTTGCGTTATAACTAGTTTCAACTATAACTTTTTTGTCAATATTATTATTTTTCATTTCTTCTAAAACATATAATCCATCTTTTTTAGGCATAATTAAATCTAACAAAATTATATCAAATTCATCAGTTTTATTCTTAATTATTTCCATACCTTCTAAGCCATTATAAGCTTCTAAAACCACTTTTACTTCTTCATTATTTTTAAAATATTCTTTTACAGCATCAATCAATTTAACATTATCATCAATCATTAATATTTTTATCATATTTCTTCTCCTTCTAAAGTACTGCTGTATTTATATTATATACTAGTGGTTAAAATATTTCTAGAGTAAAAATTAGCTAATTTTGTCGAAAAAAAATCATCGAAGACTGTCGACGATTTCTTTTAGATACTTGTAATCCGTAGAAGCCTTACCAATTAAAAATCCTGCTATATTATCTATTTGTTTTAATGTATTGATATTATTTTTATCAACACTACCACCATATAATATTTTAGCATTTCCTTTAAAATTAGTTTGGATAATCGTTTGAATAAAGTTAATTGTATCCTCTATTTGCAAATTAGTAGGTGTAACACCTGTACCAATACACCAAATAGGTTCATAAGCTATTATAACATTATCTAAATTGGTAACACCCTTTAAATCGTTTAATAATTGATACTGTAATTTACTTTTTAAATCTTCACCTTTGTTTTCACCAACACATAAAATAACTTTCAAATTATTTTCTAAAGATTTTAATATTTTTTTATTTATTTCGTCATCGGTTTCTTTATTTCTTCTTTCACTATGGCCTATCAAAGCATATTTAATACCAAATTCTTTTGCTTGTAAAGCGCATATATCACCTGTATGAGCTCCTAAATCATGACAAGAAATATCTTGTATCCCTATTTCATATTTATGATTTAAAAAATAAGGAATATATAAAGAAGTAGGACATACAATAACATCATCTGGGATATTATCTTTGTATTCTATAATATCTTTATATGTCATATAAGTTTTTAAATTACCTACTACTATCATTTTTACCACCTTTAAATAATCTTCTAAATAAACGTTTTCTTCCTTTTTTTATAGCCATTTTATATATTTTCAATACATTAGTAGCAAAAACTTTATTAGAAAATTTTAAACTACTTTCATATGCATTAATTGATAACCTAGCTAATTTGTTTTTATTATCAATCAAACCATTTATATAACTAATATATTCTTTATTGTTATTAAACAAATAACCATTATAATCATTTTTAATAGGCTCAATAAAACTTTCATCATTTATTGCTACAACAGGAAGTGAAGCAGCCAATGCTTCAATAACAGTTAATCCTTGTGTTTCTGTTTTTGATGCTGTTACAAATATATCACCTAACTTATAATATAAACCAATATCTTTTAAAGCAACTTTACCTGTAAAAATTACTTTATTATTTAATTTTAATTTCTTAACTAATTTTTCCAAATTAGTTCTTTCTGGTCCATCACCTATGATTAACAATTTAGCATTTATCTTTTTATGATTTTCAATTAAAAAATCAACACTTTTTTCTAGTCCTAATCTTCCTACAAAAATTAACACCTTTTCATCATTAATCTTTAAAGACTTTTTCAACTTATTAATTTTATCTAAACTATAATTCTTACTATACTTTTCTATTTCTATTCCTGTTGGTATTATGTGAACATTTCTTTTTACTTTATATTTTTCTTTAAACAAATCATATGTTTTTTTTGTAGGAACAATTAATTCCGTTGCTGTAGAATCACAATAAAACAAAGTTAAATATTCAACTAATTTTTTACTTGTTTTCTTAAAATATCCTTTAGTTATGTAATGAATATAATCTTCATACATTGTATGATAAGTATGAACTAGAGGAATGTCTAATTGTTTGGAAATAATTCTAGCAAAAGTACCAATTCCAAATTCAGTTTGACTATGGATAACATCTAAATTCCAACTTTTGATTGTTTTAATAGCAAAAGCTGGATAAACACTAGTTAATCTATAATCAAATATTCCAATAGGAACACCTGGTATTCTTAAAACATTCTCATCATATTTATATTTTAAACCTCGAGGATTAACCGTTACAATATAAACCTTATGGCCATTTTTTTCTAATCCTTTTCTTAACATTTCAATACTAGTTGATACCCCATTAATTTGTGGTATATAAGTATCCGAAAAAATTCCAATTCGCATTATTTCACCTTATTCTTAACATTAAATATTACAGCACCAACTATCATTGGTAAATAATATGTAATAAATCTCCACATTATCATTAAAGAACTTAATAAAGGTTGGTTAACATAAATACCAAACATCAAAATAAATAAATATTCTTGGCCTCCAATTCCTCCTGGTAAAGGAACATAAGAACTTATAATTGATATGAAAGATACTAAAACAATTGCAATCATTCCATCAAAACTAACATAATTATCAAAGCTAAATAAAATAGTTAAAGGAACTACATATAAACATAATAAAGCTAAACAATTTATCAAAATCAATTTGATAAATCTTTTTTTATCTTTTAATAAAATTTTAGAATTATAATTAAAATTATCAATAGTATTATGTAATTTATTTAATATTTCTTTATTTTTAATTATTCTTAAAAATGTCAATAATTTAACAATATATTTAGTTATTAATTTATCAATTTTATTACTATGAGATATTAAAAATAAAAGAAAAATTACTAATATATTTAAACCAAATCCTAATATTAAAAATGTTAAAATAATACCTTCAAACTTATATATGTCAAATATTTCATTAACTATAATTGCTAAAAAACCAACTACAATTAAAGCAATTTGATGAATAATAGATTCTTGAACAATAACATTGGTTCCATCACTTAAAGATAATTTATTCTTTTTCAAAGTATAAACTTGAAATGGTTGTCCACCAGTTGAAAAAGGCGTAATTGCATTAAAGAAAAAAGTCATAAGTTGTAAATCAAAAGTTTTTTTCATATCAAACTTTTTAAATTTATTAATGATATCATTGGTTACAACTGATTTTAAAAACGTATAACTTAAAACAAATAAATAGCCTATAAACAACCATCTAATATCAGAATTTAATAATAGTTCAATTATTTCATCATAATTATCTTTTAAAGAAAAATACAAAACTATTAAAGTAAATATAATTATTAATATAATATTTATAAATTTCTTTTTCATTTGATTACATCAATACCAGGTAAAACTTTTCCTTCTAATAATTCTAAACTAGCTCCTCCACCTGTTGAAATATGAGTAAATGCATCTTCATAGCCAAAGTTTTTAACAGCACTAGCAGTATCTCCACCACCAGCTATCTTAATAGCATCAATATTTTTTAATATTTCACAAATACCTTTAGTACCATTACTATATTTTTCTTCTTCAAACATACCAACAGGTCCATTCCAAATAATAGTTTTACTATTATCCAAATATTGTTTAAATAATTTTACTGTTTTACTTCCAATATCTAATCCTTTTTCTTCCATTGTAATATCAGTTATAAAACATTCTTTTTGATCTGTTACAACATCAATAGGTAAAATTATTTTATTTTCATTTTCTTTTAATATTTTTTTACAAAAATCAATACTTTCACTATCTAATAAGGAACTACCAATTTCAATTCCTTCAGCTTTTAAGAAAGTAAAAGCCATTCCACCACCAATTAAAATATAATCAGCTTTTTTTACAATATTTTCAATAACACCTATTTTATCGCTTACCTTAGCACCACCTAATATAACTGTAAAAGGTTTTTGTGGATTATTTATAGCAGGTAACAAATTATCTAATTCTTTTTGAATTAAAAATCCTATACCACTAGGTAAATTACTTGCAATGCCAACATTTGAAGCATGTGCTCTATGAGCAGTACCGAATGCATCATTAATATATATATCACCTAAAGAAGCCCAATATTTACCTAACTCTTCATTATTTTTACTTTCTTTTTTATCTGGTAAATCTTCAAATCTGGTATTTTCCATTAACAATACATCACTAGGTTGCAAATTATTAATTTTTTCTTCTAATTCTTCACCTCTAGTATTAGGCACGAATGTGACTTCTTTATTTAATAATTCACTTAATCTAACACTAACAGGTTTTAAAGTATTTTTTAATTTATCATTTTCTTCTTTAATTCTTCCCAAATGACTCATTAAAATAACTTTAGCATTATTATCAATAGCATATTTAATTGTTTTTAAACTTTCTTTTATTCTTGTATCATCTGTTATAATACCATCTTTAATTGGTACATTAAAATCTACTCTTATTATAACTTTCTTATTATTTAAATCAAAATCTTTTATTGTTTTCATATTATTTACCTTTCTATATTTGATATGGATTGCTAAACGTTCCAGTTCCACTAATTATTTCAACATCGGATTTAATTACTATAACTGGGCGAAGAGAATATACTTCATCAACATCTCTATTATAATTTAAATTTGCACCAGCATTCACAATGAACGACGAAAAATCATTATTAAATTTTGTTATTGTCCAAAATACTTTGCCATTGTTTCCATCACTTTTTGTTGTAAAATTTTTTGTCAATATGCTCGTGCTTTGTCCTGATAACATTTCTCCTACTCGTATTAATCCTACTGTTGCTTGTATAGTTTTTGTTGGCGTTAGCTCATCTAAAGAAATTTTATAGCTATTATAAAAATCAAAATTATTTTGATACCAAGTATAATTTGTTACTAACTTATTTCTGTCTTCAGTTTTACTGCTTGATACTAACCATTCTAATACATCACCATTTAACTTTTGACCAATTCCAGTTGTTGTCGAAAATACATTACTATTTGATTCATTATATTTCATTTCAAATACATTTCCATCTTCATTATAATAATCATCTAATATCAGTTTTGTATTTCCATTACTATCTTTATCTACTACACGATATTTTTTACCTGAAAACAAAACATATTCACCACTTGTAGCTTTTTCATTTAGTTTTCCTGATACTTCTATATTTTTATCTTCATTTAAAATATATGGTCCATCTTCATCGCTCCAATTTTCACCTATATTTCCTGTTCCTGAAGTGACAATTATTTCAAAATATATATTAATAACAGGGCGTAGTCCACTTGCAATATGACTGTCAGTATAGTTGCCACTTGCAATCGCATACCATAAAGATGAACTACTATATGGTGTCATAAAATATTGAGATGTTTTTATATTTAAATAAGAATTTATACCACCTGCAAGATTATATTCATCTAATGATATCAATCCAACTTTTGAATCCTTCGTTAACAAATCATTTGAACATGTTGTTCTTGAACTATTTGCATCAGTAGTGGTATCACTACACCATGTTTGCTCACTTATTATTTCATTGTCTTTTAGTCTTGGATAAAAATAACTAGTTAACCAATCTTTAATATAGCTATCATCCCAATTTTCAGCGGTATTTTCTGCTCCCCATGGTATTGCTGTTACATTTTCATCAGTGATCATTCTTACTGTCATATCACTATTTATTCCCATAATTCGCCATAAAAATCCTGAATACCAAACATAATTATTATCTGGATCACCTTTTAAATAGCATCCACCCATATAACTATAATTATTATCACCTGGATTTTTACATCCATTTTCTCCTACTTCTAAATAAGGAAAATTATTTATTACAACATCATAAATTGTTTGAGCTACTATCAATTCATAACTAAAAGTACCATCTTCTTTTTTTGTAACTTTAACAGCATCTTTACTATTAAAAGCTAAATCATTATTAGGATTAATAGTATCTATACTCAAATAATTATTACTGATTAAATCAGTAATATAAACATATTCAACAGCACCTATATCATCTAAACTTGAATATTCATCATAATTAGCCATAATATAATTTTCTGCTGCCATATAAATACTATTTAAAGCATCTTGTTTTTTCTTTTCTTCACTATTTTTTATCGTCCCATTTATGGCTGGTAAAATAATTAATAATATAGAAGCCATTATAACTATAATAGCCATTAATTCTACCAAAGTAAATGCATTCTTCTTCATATTATCACCACTTTAATTATAAAATATTTTAACAATTTAAGCAATATAATAGTGTAAACAATTACAAAATTGTAACCATTATTATTATAAACAAAAAAAGTCAAATTATTGACTTAATTCGTTTAAATACTTAGCTGTTCTAACCATTTGATTAGAATAACCCATTTCATTGTCATACCAAGCAACAACTTTTACTAATTGTTTACCATCAACTTCTAATACATCAGTTAATAAACCATCAACTAATGCCCCACAAGATGAACCAATTATATCACTTGATACTACTGGATCAAATGTGAAAGTCAAAGTTTCATTGCAACTATTCATTAAAGCATTATTTATTTCTTCAACTGTTACATTTTTATTTAATTCTAAAGTCAAATCAACTACTGAATCAATATGCGTTGTTACATATTAAACACTACCATCTAATTAATTATAACTAAATTAAAATTCCTCTTTATTCAAAAAATCAACTAAATTTAAATGTATTATCCCATTTTTACTATAATCTAATTTATCTAAGGTAATTAAATATTTAGGATAATTATCTTTTATTTCATCAAAAGCTGATAATTCTCTTTCATAGGTGTTTTCATCAGAAACAGTCAGTGATACTTGAATATATTTTATTTTGTTTGCTTTCATTGCAACAAAATCTATTTCACCTTTTTTTGTTTTACCTATACAAACATCATAACCAAATGTTAACAATTGGTTATATACTATATTTTCAATAGCATAAGATTTATTAATAAAAGATTTACTATTTTTTATTTGAGCCAAACCTAAATCAGTTAAATAATATTTGTTTAATGTTTTTAAAATTGCTTTGCCATGAATATCATAACGATATATTTTTTGAATTAAAAAACATTTGCATAAAGCATCTAAGTAAGAATATAAAGTAGAATTTGATATTTCTCTTCCTTCATTTTTCAAATATTGAATTATATTAGTACTAGAAAATTCCCTTCCTATAGTATCTATTATATATTGCAAAATCAAATTAAATAAATTAATATCTTGTAATTTCAATCTTTCAACAATATCTCTTAATATAATTGAATCATAAACGTTATACAAATAATTTTTAATACTTTCTTCGTCATTAAATTCAAATCGATTAGGTAATCCTCCCCATTTTAAATAGTCTTCTAACACTTCCTCGCTCGTATTTAACAATTGAGTTACTTCTTTATAACACAACGGTTTTATTTTAAAAGTTACATATCTTCCTGATAATACTGTTGATAATTCACTAGCTAATAATTTACTATTAGAGCCGGTTATAAATATACTAACATTAGAAGAAGCACGTAAAGAGTTAATAACTTTTTCAAATTGAGATACATTTTGAACCTCATCAAAAAATAAATAATAAATCTTATCATCTTTTATTATATCCTTTATAAATTTATTTAATTTTTTATAATCCAATAATTCTTCATATTCAATATATTCAAAATTTATATATACAATATGATTTTCAGAAATATTTGTATTTTTTAATTCTTCGATAATTTGTTTTAATAAAACGGATTTACCACACCTTCTTATTCCAACTAATATTTTAACCAAATCACTATTATAAAAAGGTCTTATTCTTCTTAGATATATTTCTCTTTTCAACAATTTTCATCACCTGTTTCATTGTACATCAATTTATTAATTTTGTCAAGTTATTACACTTTAATGTAATAACTATTAATTTATACAATTTTATTACATTAAAATGTAAAAAAGATAGTTATTTTAAACTATCTAAATACTTAGCTGTTCTAACCATTTGATTAGAATAACCCATTTCATTATCATACCAAGCAACAACTTTTACTAATTGTTTGCCATCTACTTCTAATACATCAGTTAATAATCCATCTACTAATGCACCACATGAAGAACCAATTATATCACTTGATACTACTGGATCAAATGTGAATGTTAAAGTTTCATTACAACTATTCATTAAAGCATTATTTATTTCTTCAACTGTTACATTTCTACTTAATTCTAAAGTTAAATCAACTACTGAACCAGTTGGAGTAGGTACACGTAAAGCACTGCCATCTAATTTACCTTTTAAAGATGGAATTACTAATCCTAGAGCAGAAGCAGCTCCAGTACTAGATGGAATAATATTCATAGCGCCAGCTCTACCACGACGTGCTTTAATACCTTTTTTATGAGCTACATCTAATATAACTTGATCGTTAGTATAAGCATGAACTGTAGTCATATAGCCTTTAACAATACCAAATTTATCATTAATTACATTTGCTACTGGAGCCAAGCAGTTAGTTGTACAAGAAGCTGCTGAAATAATTTTTTCTGTTCCATCTAATGTTTCATGATTTACATTATAAACTATTGTTTTCATATCACCTTTACCAGGAGCAGAAATAATTACATGTTTAGCACCTGCTTCAATATGTTTATAGGCATCTTCATACTTAACAAATTTACCAGTACATTCAAATACTTGGTCTATTCCTAATTCACCCCAAGGTAAATTTGCAGGATCTGTTTCTTTAAATATTTTAATTTTTCTTCCAGATACAATAATATTATTTTCATCAAAATCTATTTCATCTAATTTATAATTTCTATGATTACTATCATATTTTAATAAATAAGCAAGTTGTTCAGCATCAGTTAAATCATTGATTGCTACAACCTCAATATTAGGATCTTCCTCCATAATTCTAAATACTAATCTTCCAATTCTTCCAAAACCATTAATTGCTACTTTCATTATTATCACCCTTTCTTTAATGGAAACAACTTCCACCAATAAATTCTCTTAAAACTGATTCTTTTGGAACATCATCCGATGGAATTGGTAAAAAATTCCTTAAAAAATTAATTAATCTTATTGCTTCCGGATACACTTCATCATCTTCATTAACTGAAAATAATAAAGGTTCAGCATAAGTTTTTAATACACCTAATTCATATATCAAAGCGGAATTAATAATTATATCGGCTTTGTTCTGATATGGGAAAACATATTCTTCTTCACCTTCTAATATATTTTTCCAATTTCTCAATGTATCTGCAGCATTCCATCCACGATACTTATTGTCTCTTATTATTCTTCTTAATCTTCTTGTATCAGATGTATGAATTCGATTATGATTATCAATATTTAATTGCGTTAATGGACTAATATATATTTTAAATTTATTTGCATCATCAATCGCTAAAGTCAATTCTGGATTTAATGCATGTAATCCTTCAATTATAACAATATCATTTTCTCCTAATTGTAATGTTCTTCCTTTATATTCTCTTTCTCCTAAAACGAAATTATATTCAGGAATCATTACCTTTTCACCTGCTAATAATTTTAATAAATGTTTATTAAATAAATCAGTATCTACAGCTTTTAATGATTCAAAATCATAATCACCATTTGCTTTTTTAGGTGTATCAATACGATTTAAGAAATAATCATCAGTTGAAATACTATGTGTTTTAAATCCTCTAGCTTTTAAATATACTTCTAATTTTCTAGCAGTAGTAGTTTTACCACTTGAAGAAGGACCAGCTAATAAAACAATTTTAACTTTATTTTTCTTATTATAAATAATATCAGCAGTTTTAGCTAATTGGCTATTATAATTAGCTTCAGCCAATTGAATAACATCATTATATTTACCTAATGATACTATTTTATTTAAATCAGCAGCATTTGATATTCCTAATGTTTTTCCTAAATTAGTATAATCTAAGAATGCATCAAACATCATCTTATGATGAGAATAATCTTCTGTATATTTAGGATTATTAATAGATGGATAACTTAAAACAAAGCTATTATCTTTAATATAAGTCAATTTAAATTCATCTAACACTCTTGTACTATAAGGCATTTCACTAAAAAAATAGTCATAATATTCATCTAACCGATATAAATTAATATAAGTATTACTTATATATTTAAATACATCTACCTTATCAAATTGTTTTTTCTTTTTAAAGAAATTCATTGCATCTTTTCTAGAAACACTTAGCTTAATAAAATTATAATCTTGTTTAACTAATTCTTCCATTTTAGATTCAATCTGTTTAATTATATCTTTATTAATTTCTTTATTAACAATTTCACAATAAACACCTTTATCGATTGAATGTTGAATAATAACTTCTGCATCATTACCTAACACTTTTTTTATAGCTACAATCATCAAAAAATGTACACCATGAGAATATACAGTATGACCAAAAGTAGAACTTCGATCATAAAAATCAACTGAACATTTTTTAGTTATATTGTAAGCTAATTCTTCAATAACATTATCAACCTTAGCTATCAAAATTGGATAATTATATCTACTTTGAAAACTATGTGCTATTTCTGATAATGGAGTATTTTCAGGATATTCTTTAATTAATCCCTCTTTATACTCTACTCTAACCATTTTATCCATAATATCATTCCTTTATTCTTATTAATTATATCAAAAAAAAAATATTTTGTCATTTTTTTTATTGAATAAATTTTGACTTTACAAACTATTATATTAAATAGGAGATGATTTTATGCTTATACCAACAATTATTGAAAAAAGTAGTAACGGAGAAAAAGCTTACGATATTTATTCTAGATTATTAAAAGATAGAATAATTATTTTAACTGGAGAAATTGATGATAGTACCGCTAATATTGTAGTTGCACAATTATTATATTTAGATAGTATAAATAATAATGATATTAGTTTATACATAAATAGCCCAGGGGGAAGTATTACCGCTGGGATGGCTATTTATGACACTATGAATTTTATAAAAAGTGATGTATCAACTATTTGTTTGGGAATGGCTGCATCAATGGGAGCATTCTTGTTATCGAGTGGAACTAAAGGAAAAAGATATTGTTTGCCTAATAGCGAAGTCATGATACATCAACCTTTAGGAGGAGCAAGTGGGCAAGCAACCGAAATTAAAATAGCAGCAGAACACATTTTAAAAATAAAAGAAAAATTAAATAAAATTTTAGCTTCTAACACTAATAAAGATATCAAAACTATCGAAGTTGACACAGAAAGAGATAACTATTTATCTAGTGAAGAAGCATTACAATATGGTCTAATTGACCAAATATTATAGAGAAGATTATCCTTCTCTATTTGTTTTACAATAATATTGTTCACCTAATTCGACTAACCTTTTAGTCATTTCTCCACCAACAGTGCCGTTTAATCTAGAAGTTTGATCAGCACCTAAGGTAATACCTAACTCTCTAGCAATTTCATATTTTAAATTTTCTAGAGATTTTTTACTACCTGGAACTACTAATTTATTCATTTTATCACCACCTTACATTATTATTATGGATGATATATTTAATAAAATAAGTGGTAAAAAAAACTAGATAGCAAATTGCTATCTATTTTAATTATTTAGCTTGGTAACCACCTAAGTTTTGTTGTCCCATTTGAACTAATCTCTTAGTGATTTCTCCACCTACTGAACCATTAGCACGGCTTGTAGCATCTGGTCCTAAGTTAACACCAAATTCGCTAGCTATTTCATATTTCATTTTATCGATAGCTTGTTTAGCTCCTGGTACTACTAATTTACCTGTAGATTTGTTATTCATTATTCTCACCTCCGTACATTAATATCATGCACGGAATATTTCAAAATATTACTGGAAAAAAATGGTTATAATAAATCTTTAAAATCTTTATTAAAATTAGTTATTACTTCTATATTATTTATACATTCATCAATTAATTCTTGATAATTAAATTTTTCATATTCTAAACATTTTTCTAATTTTGGATTAATAACAGGATGTTTAGGAACAAATATCGTACAACAATCTTCAAAAGGTAAAATACTTGTTTCATATGTTCCAATTTTCTTTGCAATTTCGATTATTTCTAATTTATCTAAACATGCAACAGGTCTAATTACTGGAAAATTGGTTACACTATTAATAACATTAATACTAGTTAATGTTTGACTAGCAACTTGACCAATGCTTTCTCCATTAATTAATACTTTATATTTATTAGATATATTAGTAGCAATTCGATACATCATTCTTCTTAAAATAGTAATATTATATTCACTAGGAACATTTTTATATATTGCTTCTTGTAATTTAGTAAATGGTACGACTAGTAAATTAATATTACCAGAATATTGATTTAAAATATTAGCCAATTCAATAACTTTATTTTTAGCTTCAATACTAGTATGTGGTGGTGAATCAAAATATAAACAATCAATATCAATTCCTCTTTTTAAAGCTAAATAACCAGCTACTGGTGAATCAATTCCACCAGATAACATTAATATACCTTTACCTTGAATACCAACAGGATATCCACCACTACCTTTTATTTCATTAGTATAAATATATGTATCTTCTCTTATTTCTATGTGAACTACTATATCAGGATTGTGAACATCTACATTACAATCAAAATTTTTCAAAACTAAACCACCAATTATATTATTAAAATCCATTGATTTAATTTGAAAATTTTTATTAGCTCGTTTAGTTTCAACTTTAAATGTTTTAAAATTTTCATTTTTTAAAACTTCTAAAACTCCATTTTTGATATCTTCAATATTAGTATTTACTTTATAAGCAACTACTATTCCTTGTAAACCAAATACTTTTTTTAATTTGTTAATAGTTTCATCAAAATTATTAGGAATAATATACATACGATCTCTTTTTTTAATAATTTTGCCATCAACTTTTATGTTATCACTTAATTTATTAATAAATTGATTTCTGTTTCCTTTTTTTGTTGTTAATTCACCATATTTAATTAATATTAATTTTTCCATCAAAATCACCAAATATATTATATATTATTAATTTTTTTTAAGCAAGAAAAAAGACTATTTTCTATAGTCTAAAATCATTATTTTATCTCTATTCATTGTTTTTTCTTTTATATCAACATTATCAATATTAATAATTAATTTTAAAACTCTTTTTAATTTTCGATAATATTCAATAACCCTTTTTGTATATAATGAATCTTTATTTCCACAATATCCAATTGTAAAATTACTAATTGAAGCATTTCTAGCTAAATAAATTAATTGATTATCATATATACCATCTACTATTAAATGTCCTTCTAAAGAACCGTTAAAAGGTTTAGCAAAGCAACCTTCACCAGCTTGCGCTACTATTATTTTTTTATTTACTTTTAAATTTTTTATACTGCTAATACTTTCATCTTCTGATAATTCAATTACTTTTTCATCTGGTAATAAATAACCATTGTTGATTAAAAATTCACCAAAAAGTTCTCTTAAACGTTTATATTCTTCTAACCATTTTTTAAATTCATTTTCTTTTAATTCTATTTTACCAGAATTAATTTTTTCAAATAAATCATTTTGAAAAGATATTTCTCTAAAATTAACAGAACTATCATATGTGCCATTTTCATAGGCTGATTCCAATAAATATCTTTTAATTAAATTTTCTGTCATTTTTCCTCCGTTCAAATATTTATAAAACCAAACGTGCGAATATGATTTTACCACTTATTATATAGTATGTCAAATTAAAAAAGAATAGACTTTTGTCTATTCATAAAATTTTAGCAATTTATTATATATTCCAGGTTCAATTTTATTTAAGGAATTAATTGTTATTTCTAATGATTTTTGATATTCTCCTTTATAAAATAATAACTCTGAATACATTAAATTTTTATTTACTTCATCAGTAACTCTATATCTGTTACCATAAACAATAGCATTTTCAGCAAAAACAGCTATTTTTAATAATTCTTTAGTCCCAGTATATAGCTTTAAAACTAAATCTCTTGCCGTATCAACTCTAGTATTTAATACACTAATTGTAATAGGTTTCTTTTCTAATTCTTTGATTATTTCCTTAATTGCAAGTGAAGCTTCATCTAATTGTGTATAATAATATTGTGGTATAACTGGAAAATTAAATTCTTTAATTTTATTTTTTGATTCTCTTAAAATTTGTTTAATTTCCTCTAATTGTTGTCTCGCTCTTAATTCATCTTCCTTCATACTACCTAAAGCATCTAATGAATTGTCTAATTTATCTTGAATATTATTTAATCTTAAAGATAGAGTTTCTATTTCTTTTATCAATTTTGAATATGCAAAAGTGTGATTTCCGGTATGCGTTTTTAAAACATCATAATCATTATTTAAAATATTTAGTTCTTCTTTAACTTGATTTAATAAATTTAAATCTTCTTCTGACAAATTATAAACATTTTTTATATCATTAATTTGACTAAAAATATCATCTACTAAACTATTTATTTTAGAAATTTTAGAAACAAATGTATCTACTAATTCATCATAAATGTGTCTATCATTTTTTTCTTTTTCAAAGTCATTAAATAATGAGTCAAAATATTCTACTAATACTTTCAATTCAAACAAGCTATCTTCCAGATTTAATACTCTTGTTCTATCCATGATATCACTTAATTTCTTATTTGCTTCAGTTATATTATAGTCAACATTTAAATAATCTAAAGGATAACCTTCTTTAATCATGTCTTGATATATTTGAGATATCTCTGTAATTTTTTTAGGAATTACACTAGTTGCCATTAAAACAATAGATGGTACTTCATCAATAACAATTTGCATATGTTTTAACATTTCATCAATGGATTTTATTATCTTAGTTACTTCATTATAGTCATTATTTTCCATACTTTGTTCAAAAGCTTCAAAACGTTTTGATATATTTTCAAATTGTAATAAGACTGAATTAGCTATTTCACCAAATTCAGACTTCGTACTATTAAACTTATCATATAATTCACGATAAATAGATTTAAATTTTATAATTATTGCTCTATTTCTTTCTTCACTAGAAGTTATTTCCTTTATTTCATCTAATAACATTTCTGTATTAGTCCTTACTTTATATATTTCCATCTCTAATTTAGCAATTTTAAATAATGTTGTTTTATAATCCTGTTGCTTTAAAGAATAATCTGCTTCCAAAATCATATCGGTGATTTTTGGTATCTGAATACTTCTAATATCTTTAAATCTATTTTCCCAATCATTTAAATTTGCATCTAATTTGTCATTTTTTAAAAAAGTTTTAATCTTAGATATTTCTAAATTAATAGGTGTACTATCAATAACATTTTTTTCTACTTCTAATTTATCTAAAATGTTTTTATATTTTTTATTCCTATTGTTTTGAAGTAAATTTAAAAATATTACAACAATAATAACGGTAACAACATAAATACCAACTGCAATTAATGTTAAATTCATTCTACCACCTCTCTATTATAATTCTATCACATTTTTTTACAAATTACGACATAATCATCAAAATTAATAAAATTAAATACATTCCTGATATTAGTCCTACAATAAAACTTAATAAAAGAGTATCAATAAAAGCTGCTTTTGATTTAGTAAATACCTTTACCTTAGGTTTTTCTAATTGTTGTTGGTTTTCATTAGAACTTATATTTTTTTTCCGATTATTTAATTTATTTATATATTCAGCAGTTAATTCGTAATTGTTTAATAAATAATCTATTTGTTCAACTGATAAATCATATAAATATCTATCAATAAAAACATTAATATTGACATCATTAAATTTATTAGTCATTAAATATTGTGTGACTATTTCTTCATTATATGGTGGATAATTAATTTCAGTCGATAAAGTACTATTATTATCAATTGTAGTTCCGTTATTATTTTCATTATGAGTTATTTCCTTAACTTCACTAACCTCTACACTATTTTCTTGTTGTTTTGCAGTTAAAACTTTGTCATTTTGTTCATCATAATATATACCAGTTTGAGCATTTCCAATTATATCTTTATCAGCTTGATTATCATATTTTTGCATAGCCATAGATGATAATAATTGATTAGAATGAGTCTTTTCCATTTCATCAGCTTCATTTAACTCAATTGATGTTTTTTGATATTCATTCATATCCTCTGCTATATTTAGTGCGCTTTCTTTACCATCATCTTGTTTAAAATATTCTGATTCATTTTGTTTTGCTTTAAATTGTTCCACAAAATTTCTATTATCAACATTATCATCCATTATCTTTACTTTACCATTTTGATCTCTATATTTTATATAATCTTTACCATCAATTTTAAAACTAGTTATTCCCTCTAAATTTAAAGGGGCATCTTTCATTGTTTCATCAAAATAAGATAGTAAACTAGTTATGGTTTTTAAGACAACATCATCTTTAAAATCTAATTCTTTAATATTATTTAATAACTCTGGATGTGTATTAATATATTTATTTAAATCAACTATATCTCTTTTTAAATCTTCTTTACTTTGATATTTATCATTTCTAATATCACTTTTAATTGCTTCTACTATATAATCCATTAAAACAATTTCTACTTTAGTAGCTTCTTTTATTTCAAATTTTAAATCTAATTTTAAATTTATTTTGCTTAAATCTAAATATATTATATCTTCATCATTTTGTAAAATCAAAAATGATCCATTATTTAATTTTATAAAACCTATGGTTTCAAATTCCTTACCTTTATATATTACTTTATTTGGTAGCATACTATCACCCAATCTTATTGTAACACATTTTCGACAAAGTAACACATTTTTCTTATTGATTTATGTAAACTAAAGTGATATTATTTAATTAGGTGACTAACTATTAAAAGTCAATAGGAATTTAAAACTTTTAAAAAAAAGTCGCAAAATGGGAAAAAATCCAC